>NZ_JABWRG010000092.1:0-20944 GCF_014268825.1 Pseudomonas sp. SWRI51
GCCCCAGCGATTCTGCATGATGCCTGGATCCTGGGGCTGCTTCGCAGCCCTTTCGCGGCACAAGGCCGCTCCTACATTGCCTTAAGTCCGCCTAGACCATGCCAGCCTTGCTCCCTCTGAAAGCAACCGCCTCAGAGGGCAAGGCGCTCGTAAGCCTTGCACACGTTGACCCGCCTCGCCGCCTGGGCCAGTTCCAGCAACGGCTCGGCCACCGGATAACCGCCACGGGCCTGCATCCAGGCCAACACATCGGCCAGGTGCCATAGCGCCGTGCCGCCGTCGTGCACCGGTGGCGGAAAACTGCGGTAGTGGGCAAGCATGAGCTTGCGCATGTTCTGCCGGCTTACCCCTACCCGCTGCGCCACGTCAGTCAGGCCGACCAGGTCGGGGGTTGCTTCGATCAGCTGTGCCACGGGCAATGCCTGGCGCACATCTGCCAACGCGCTGTTCAAAGCGGCTTGCGCGCTTTCGGCCTCCCGGGCAAAGGCCAGCGCCAGGCGCCCTGGCTGGCCGAGGCCGACCATGGCATCGTCACAACCCGCCGCCCCCAGGCGCTCGACCAAGGCCTCAAGGTCTTCATCGCTGGCAAGTTGATACTTGAGCGTGAACTGGTACTCCATCATGGGTACTCCACTGGCTGAATGAGGGGACCGCGCTCCACCGCGCAGTTGTCTACAACACGCCGCAACTGGCGGGCGAATGTGTCGGGATTGCGTGGCGTGCTCCACACGCTGGTAATACAGAACTCACCGCAACGGCATTCGCGATCATTGCTGGGGCAATACATGCGCCCCCAACAATGGCCGCGCCCAGGCACAACGGTCCAGCCCTGCTCCTCTGCATGCCTCAGGGCGTGCTCGACTTCCTTGTTGGGGTGCGCGGGGCGGGTCATCGAATGTGCTCCAGTATGAACGTGGGATAAAAGTTGTCAAGTGACAACCCGGTGACGCCAGATTGCGTCGATCCCAAGCCAGCCTAGATAGATTCGGGGCAGTGCTTCCCTGATAAATGGCGCTTCAGACGTTTCCCCTGCGCATGAGGAAACGCCCGACATAATGCGCGAAAGATATCAGCCAGCAATCAAGCCATCAGCCCGCAACAGCGTCTCCAGGCAATGCGCCTGCACCCCGTAGAACGCCTTCAGCTCGGCAATTTTTGCCAACAACGCGCTGTTGTCCTGAGGCTGGCGCCGTTTCACCGCAAGAATCATCTTGTTCTTGTTGGTGTGTTCCAGGGAGATGAACTCGAACACCTTGGTTTCATAGCCGCAGGCCTCGAGGTACAGCGCACGCAAGCTGTCCGTCAGCATCTCGGCCTGCTGGCCCAGGTGCAGGCCGTACTGCAGCATCGGCTGCAGCAGCCCGGGGCTCTGCAACTGCGGGCGGATCTGCTTGTGGCAGCACGGCGAGCACATGATGATCGCGGCGTTGCATCGGATACCGGTGTGGATGGCGTAGTCGGTGGCCACGTCGCAGGCATGCAGGGCAATCATCACCTCGATGGCTTCGGGCACCACGCTGCGCACATCGCCGCACTCGAACACCAGGCCCGGGTGTTCCAGACGCGCCGCCGCGCCGTTGCACAGCTCGACCATGTCTGCGCGCAACTCAACGCCAGTCACCTGGGCCTCGCGCCCCAGGCTGTTGCGCAGGTAATCATGCATGGCGAAGGTCAGGTAGCCTTTGCCCGAGCCAAAGTCGGCCACCCGCAGCGGCAGGCCCGGCGCCAGCGGCGCGCCGGCCAGGGCGTGGTCGAAGACTTCGATGAACTTGTTGATCTGCTTCCACTTGCGCGACATCGACGGGATCAATGCGCCGTGGGCGTCGGTCACGCCGAGGTCACGCAAAAACGGCCGGCTCAGCTCCAGGTAGCGTTTTTTCTCGCGGTCATGCCCGGCGCTGGCTTCGCGTTGCGGCTGCTGGGCCAGGTGGCGCTGCAACAACGCCTTGCCCTTCTTGCTGAAGCTCAGTTGCACCTCGCCCGCAGCGCTGAACAGGTGGGCATTGCGAAAGCTCTCAGGCAGCAACTCGGCCACCAGTTGCCCAACCTCCGCCCACGGCAGGTTGCGGGTGATGTCGCGGGTTTGATGGCGGTAGACCAGTTGCAGATAGGCTTCGCCCTTGATCTGCACAGGCTTGGCGATGATCCGCTGCAGCGTGGCATCGGCGCCGACGTGGCGGGCCAGCACCAGTTTGCTCAGGCTGGCGTCACCCAGCGCATCGGCCAGCAGGCTCAGGAACTGGGCACGCGCATCGGGCGCGGCAGGGGCGGAAATGGCGGACGACATGGGGGAAAGGTGCCTCGAAATACGGGAAGCGCTGTGCGCAATGCCGCGCATTCTACGTGGCGCACCGCCCTGCGCGAAGGGTTTGGCGATGGACGCGGCTCAATCAAGGATCACCAGCCGGTTCGGCAGCTCGTTGCGCGCCTGGGTCGGCGGCACATGCTCGCTGAGCAGCTCGCCGCAGGCTTCGATGCATTCCACAAAGCCCTGCAACGTGTTGCCCTGGCGGACCTGTTCGGTAAAGCGCGCCACCATCGCCTCGCGGGCGCGCGCCGGCAAGTGCCGGGCGATGCCTTCATCTACCAGGATTTCCACATGCTGCTCAGCCTCGCTGACGAAGATCAGCACGCCCGTGGCGCCGGCAGTCAGTTGCAGGTTGAGCTCGAGAAACTGCTGGCGGGCCAGGCCCGAGGCGCGCCGGCGGCGCAGAATGGCCGGCACCAGCCAACAGGCCAGGCGCGGGTGACGCAACAGCAGGCACAGGCTGATGAAGGTCAAGGTCTGCGCCAGCAACAAGGCATTCAGGCCGATGCCGCCCTGCCAGCGGTGCAGCAGCAGCGGGATCAACAATGCCAGCAGTGCAGCCCACAGCAGCGGCAGGTACGGGTAATCGTCGGCGCGGCGCGCAAGTACCGTCACCAGTTCCGCGTCGGTACGCCGCTCGGCGCGAGCGATCGCCTCGGCGATCTGGCGCTGTTCGTATTCGGTCATGCCATCGTCTCTCGGGCGTTCTTATCATTGTTATCCCGGCATCGGGCTGGGCAGAGTGTATCTCAACATTGGCGGTAGATAAGGCATAATCGCCGGCTGCCACAGGTTCAAAACAGTGCAGCCCGGCTACGACGCACGCCCGGGCGCATTGAACAATAAACAGCTGCCTGAACAACTTCGGCCGCGCACGGCCTTCGTGCCCGCCTTTATAACGGAATCGACGATGAAACTGTCCTTGCTGGGCCTGGCCATGGCCCTCGCCAGCCAGGCGGCCCTAGCCGCCCCCACCGCCCCGCCCCTGCAAGACAAGCAGGCCTTCATCGCCCATCTGCTCGGGCAAATGACCGAAGCCGAAAAAATCGGCCAGTTGCGCCTGATCAGCATCAGCCCGGAAATGCCCCGCGAGAAGATCCGCGAAGAAATCGCCGCTGGCCGTATTGGCGGTACGTTCAACTCGCGCACCGCCCCGGAAAACCGGCCAATGCAGGACGCTGCCATGCGCAGCCGCCTGAAAATCCCGATGTTCTTCGCCTACGACACCATCCATGGCGAACGCACCATCTTCCCGATCAGCCTGGGCCTGGCCGCCACCTGGGACATGGACGCCATCGCCAAGGTCGGCCGCACCTCGGCCATCGAAGCCTCGGCCGATGCGCTGGACATGACCTTCGCGCCAATGGTCGACATCGCCCGCGACCCACGCTGGGGCCGTACCAGCGAAGGCTTTGGCGAGGATACCTACCTGACCTCGAAGATCGGCCAGGTGATGGTCCGTTCGTTCCAGGGCTCAAGCCCGGCCAACCCCGACAGCATCATGGCCATCGTCAAGCACTTCGCCCTGTATGGCGCAGTGGAAGGCGGGCGCGACTACAACACCGTCGATATGAGCCCGGTGAAGATGTACAACGACTACCTGCCGCCCTACCGCGCCGCACTGGATGCCGGCGCGGGCGGGGTGATGGTGGCGTTGAATTCGATCAACGGCGTACCGGCCACCTCCAACACCTGGCTGATGAACGACCTGCTGCGCAAGGACTGGGGTTTCAAGGGCGTCACCATCAGTGACCACGGCGCCATCCAGGAGCTGATCCGCCATGGCGTGGCCCGCGACGGCCGCGAGGCGGCCAAGCTTGCGATCAAGGCCGGTATCGACATGAGCATGAACGACTCGCTGTATGGCGAAGAGCTGCCGGGGCTGCTCAAGTCCGGTGAAGTGAGCCAGGCCGAACTCGACCAGGCCGTGCGCGAGGTGCTCGGCGCCAAGTACGACATGGGCCTGTTCAAAGACCCATACGTACGCATCGGCAAAGCCGACACCGACCTTGCCGACTACTACGGCAACGACCGCCTGCACCGCGAGGCCGCCCGTGATGTAGCGCGCCGGAGCCTGGTTTTGCTTGAGAACAACAAACAGACCCTGCCGCTGAAAAAGGCCGGCACCATCGCCCTGGTCGGCCCGCTGGCCGACGCCCCGATCGACATGATGGGCAGCTGGGCCGCCGACGGCCGCCCCGAGCACTCGGTGACCGTGCGTGAAGGCCTGGTCCGCGCCACCGCCGGCAAGGCCAAGCTGGTTTACGCCAAAGGCTCGAACGTCACCGGCGACAAGGCGATGTTCGATTACCTCAACTTCCTCAACTTTGCCGCACCCGAGATCATCAACGACCCGCGCCCAGCGGCGGTGCTGATCGACGAAGCGGTCAAGGCCGCGCAGCAGTCGGATGTAGTGGTGGCGGTGGTTGGCGAATCGCGCGGCATGTCCCATGAATCGTCAAGCCGCACCACCCTGGAAATCCCGGCGGTGCAGCGCGACCTGATCAAGGCCCTCAAAGCCACCGGCAAACCGCTGGTGCTGGTGCTGATGAACGGCCGCCCGCTGTCGATTGCCTGGGAACGCGAGCAGGCCGATGCCCTGCTGGAAACCTGGTTCAGTGGCACCGAAGGCGGCAACGCCATTGCCGACGTGCTGTTCGGCGACTACAACCCATCCGGGCGCCTGGCCATCACCTTCCCGCGTTCGGTCGGGCAGATCCCGATGTACTACAACCACATGCGCATCGGCCGCCCGTTCACCCCAGGCAAGCCGGGCAACTACACCTCGCAATATTTCGAAGAGCCCAACGGCCCGCTGTACCCGTTCGGCTACGGCTTGAGCTACACCAGCTTCGAGCTGTCGGGCTTGCAGCTTTCCCAGGCCACGCTCAAGCGCGGCGGCACCATGCAGGCCAAGGTCACGGTGAAGAACACCGGCAAGCGCGACGGCGAAACCGTGGTGCAGTTGTATGTGCAGGACGAAAGCGCCTCGATGAGCCGCCCGGTCAGAGAACTGAAGAACTTCCAGAAGCTGCTGCTCAAGGCCGGCGAAGCCAAGACCTTGACCTTCGACATCAGTGAGCAGGACCTGAAGTTCTACAATAGCCAGCTGCAGCATGTGGCCGAGCCTGGGCAGTTCAATATCCAGGTGGGCCTGGACTCGCAGAACGTGCAGCAGCAAAGCTTCGAACTGCTCTGACCCGGCGCGCCAGGCCCCGCCCCACCGCCCTTGCGCCGTGGGGCGGCGAGCCCCGCGAAGCACCACCACCGACCACCGAACCTGCGGACCTTTGCCCATGCCCTCACCCATCCGCGCTGTGCGCCTGGGCCTGATCATCCTGCTGATCGTGGTCGGTACCGTACTCAGCGCCGGCTGGGCCATGCACCAGGCCAAGCGCGAATCGATGCAACTCGATGCGCAGCGCGCCAACCAGCAACTGGGCCTGTACGCCAACGCCTTGCACACCCTGATCGAGCGCTATCGCGCCCTGCCTGCGGTGCTGGCGCTGGACCCCGAGCTCATCGATGCCCTGAGCAGGCCGCTGAGCGAGCCGGTGCAGCACGCGCTGAACCTCAAGCTTGAACGTATCAATGGCGCGGCCAACTCCTCGACCCTGGAGCTGCTCGACGCCAGCGGCCTTGCCATTGCCGCGAGCAACTGGCGCTTGCCCACCACCTACGTCGGCTCCAACTATGGCTTCCGGCCCTACTTCAAACAGACCCGCGTCCAAGGCAGCGGGCGCTTCTATGCTGTCGGCGTGACCAGCGGCGTACCGGGTTACTTTTTATCCAGCGCCGTGAGCAACGCACAGGGGCAGTTTTTGGGTGCCATGGTGGTCAAGCTTGAGTTCCCCGAGCTTGAGCGCGAGTGGCGCCAGGGCAGCGATATCCTGCTGGTCAGCGACGCGCGCGGCATTACCTTCATTGCCAACCAGGACGGCTGGCGCTATCGCGAACTGCAACCGCTGACGCCTGCGGACCGAGCCGAGCTCGAACAGACCCGCCAGTACGACAAGCAACCGCTGGTGGCCCTGCACAGCCAGGTGCTGACGCGTTTTGCCGAGCACAGCCACCTGTCCCGCGTGCAAGGCCCGCAGGGCAGCGTCGACTACCAGTGGGAAAGCCTGCCATTGCCCGCCGAAGGCTGGACCTTGCACCTGCTGCGCAAGCCGCAGGTTGCCGAGGACGAGCGCAACGCCGCCCTGGCCGCTGCTGCCGTCTGGCTGAGCCTGGTGTTCGCCGCGCTGTTCGTCAGCCAGCGCATGCGCCTGGCCCGCATGCGCCAGCGCAGCCGCGAAGAGCTCAAGCGCCAGGTCGAGGAGCGCACCCGCGAATTGCGCACCGCCCAGGAAGGCCTGGTGCAGTCGGCCAAGCTGGCGGCGCTGGGGCAGATGTCCGCCGCCCTCGCCCACGAAATCAACCAGCCGCTGACCACCCAGCGCATGCAGCTCGAAACCCTGCGCCTGCTGCTCGACCATGGCCGCCATGAGCAGGCGCGCCAGGCCCTCGAACCCCTGGAGCAGATGCTTACGCGCATGGCCGCGCTCACCGGCCACCTGAAGACGTTCGCCCGCAACAGCCCCGGCGGCCTGCGCGAGCGCCTGGACTTGGCCACGGTTGTCGATCAGGCGCTGCACCTGCTGGAGCCGCGCATCCGCGACGAAGAAGTGGAAGTGGCGCTGTACCTGGCACGCCCGGCCTGGGTGCGCGGCGATGCCATCCGCCTGGAGCAGGTGCTGATCAACCTGTTGCGCAATGCCCTCGACGCCATGGCCGATAAACGCTACAAACGCCTGGAAATACGTATCGAGTCCGATGCCGAGCTGTGGCGCCTGAGCGTGCTCGACTCAGGGGGCGGCATTGCCGAGGCCGACCTTGGTAAAGTCTTCGATCCGTTCTTCACCACCAAACCGGTCGGCGAAGGCCTGGGCCTGGGCCTGGCCATCTCGTATGGCATCGTTGCCGATGCCGGCGGCGCCCTGCAGGTCGAGAACCTGCCTGGCGGCGCCCGCTTCAGCCTGACCCTGCCGCGCGACCTGGAGCCTGCATGTTGAATTCCGTGATCGTCGTCGATGACGAAGCCAGTATCCGCAACGCCGTTGAGCAGTGGCTGAGCCTGTCCGGCTTCAATGTGCAGCTGTTCGCCCGCGCCGAAGAATGCCTGGCGCAGTTGCCGCCGGACTTCCCCGGGGTAATCCTCAGCGATGTGCGTATGCCCGGGCTTTCCGGCATGCAGTTGCTCGAACGCCTGCAGCAGCTCGACGCCGGCCTGCCGGTGATCCTGCTGACCGGCCACGGCGATGTGCCGATGGCGGTCGAGGCAATGCGCAACGGCGCCTACGATTTTCTGGAAAAACCGTTCACCCCGCAGCACCTGATGAGCAGCCTCGGCCGCGCCCTTGAAAAACGCCAGTTAGTGCTGGAAAACCGCCGCCTGCATGAG
Source organism: Pseudomonas sp. SWRI51 (assembly GCF_014268825.1). Taxonomy (NCBI): domain Bacteria; kingdom Pseudomonadati; phylum Pseudomonadota; class Gammaproteobacteria; order Pseudomonadales; family Pseudomonadaceae; genus Pseudomonas; species Pseudomonas sp. SWRI51. The sequence continues at coordinate 7,752 of NZ_JABWRG010000092.1, forward strand.
CAGGCCGACCTCAAGGTGCAGCTGGAAGGCACCCTGCTCGGTATGTCCCAGGGCCTGCAACAGTTGCGCCGCCAAGTGCTGGAGCTGGCGGCGCTGCCGGTCAATGTGCTGATCCGTGGTGAAACCGGCAGCGGCAAGGAACGCGTTGCTCGCTGCCTGCACGACTTCGGCCCGCGCGCCGGCAAGCCCTTCGTCGCCCTCAACTGCGCGGCCATTCCCGAAGCGCTGTTCGAAGCCGAACTGTTCGGCCACGAAAGCGGCGCCTTTACCGGCGCCCAGGGCAAACGTATCGGCAAGCTTGAATATGCCAACGGCGGTACGGTGTTTCTCGACGAGATCGAAAGCATGCCGCTGGCCCAGCAGGCCAAGCTGCTGCGCGTCATCCAGGAGCACAAACTCGAACGGCTAGGCGCCAACCAGAGCATCGAGGTGGACCTGCGAATCGTCGCCGCGACCAAACCCGACCTGCTCGAAGAAGCCCGCGCCGGGCGTTTCCGAGAAGACCTCGCCTACCGCCTGAACGTTGCGGAGCTGCGCCTGGCGCCGCTGCGTGAGCGGCGCGAGGACATCCCGCTGCTGTTCGAGCATTTCGCCCGCAGTTGCGCCGAACGCCTGGGCCGTGAGGCGCAGCCGGTCAGTGGTGCGCAGCTGGCGCAACTGTTGGCCCACGACTGGCCGGGCAACGTGCGTGAGCTGGCCAACGCCGCCGAACGGCATGCGCTGGGGCTGGCCTCGCCGAACCAGGCGCCGGCTGCCGACGGGCAATCGCTGGCCGCGCAGATGGAGGCGTTCGAAGCGCAGTGTCTGCGCGCGGCCTTGCGCCAGCACCAGGGCGAGATCAAAGGGGTGATGGAGGCGTTGCAACTGCCCAGGCGCACGCTCAACGAAAAGATGCAGCGCCATGGGCTGTTGCGTGAGGATTTTCTTGCGCCTTGATAAGCGGATTATTGCCTATTGGGCGGCTTGGATAAGCGGAAAATCGCCTATTGAGGGGGCAATACTGCAGACTCATCGCGGGGCCAGCCCGCTCCCACAACGTACGCGCTAAGCCTGTCGGGCCGTTAAAACGGGGATGCCTGGGCTTCGGTGCACACAAACGGATCGCCTTGCCCTCATTTGGCACAGGTTCTGCAAAAGCCTTCTCAAGCTGCGCTCAGCGCGCCCCACAAAAACAACGAGAAGGTATCCCTGATGGATAACACCAGCCCCCTGCCCGCGGGAGCCGGCGCCGCGTCTGCAGCGCCTAAAACCACCTCCAGCCGCCTCAAGTCGATTTTCAGCGGCTCTATCGGCAACATGGTCGAGTGGTACGACTGGTACGTCTACGCCGCATTTTCCCTGTACTTCGCCAAGGCCTTCTTCCCCGCCGGCGACACCACCGCACAACTGCTCAACACCGCCGCGATCTTCGCCGTGGGCTTCCTGATGCGCCCGATCGGTGGCTGGCTGATGGGCCTGTACGCCGACCGCAAGGGCCGCAAGGCCGCGCTGATGGCCTCGGTGCTGCTGATGTGCGCAGGCTCGCTGGTCATTGCCCTGACCCCAGGTTACGAAACCATCGGCGTTGCCGCGCCCGTGTTGCTGGTAATCGCGCGCCTGATGCAAGGCCTGTCGGTGGGCGGTGAATACGGTACCTCCGCCACTTACCTGAGCGAAATGGCCACCAAGGAACGCCGTGGCTTCTTCTCAAGCTTCCAGTACGTGACGCTGATCTCGGGCCAGCTCATCGCCCTGGCCGTGCTGATCATCCTGCAGAACACCCTGACCACCGAAGAGCTGTACGCCTGGGGCTGGCGTGTACCCTTCGTGATCGGCGCGCTGTGCGCGGTGGTTGCGCTGTACCTGCGCCGTGGCATGGAAGAAACCGCTTCCTTCACCAAGAAGGAAAAGGCCAAGGAAAGCATGATGCGCACCTTGATGCGCCACCCCAAGGAACTGCTGACCGTTGTCGGCCTGACCATGGGCGGCACCCTGGCCTTCTACACCTACACCACCTACATGCAGAAGTACCTGGTCAACACGGTGGGCATGAGCATCAGCGACTCGACCACCATTTCGGCCGCCACGCTGTTCCTGTTCATGTGCCTGCAGCCAGTGATCGGCGCGCTGTCCGACAAGATCGGCCGACGCCCGATCCTGATCGCCTTCGGCGTGCTGGGGACGCTGTTCACAGTGCCGATCCTGACTACCCTGCACACCATCCAGACCTGGTGGGGCGCGTTCTTCCTGATCATGGCCGCGCTGATCATCGTCAGCGGCTACACCTCGATCAACGCGGTGGTCAAAGCCGAGCTGTTCCCCACCGAAATCCGCGCGCTGGGCGTCGGCCTGCCCTATGCGTTGACCGTGTCGATCTTCGGCGGCACCGCTGAGTACGTGGCACTGTGGTTCAAGAGCATTCACCTGGAAACCGGTTACTACTGGTACGTCACCGCCTGCATCGCGTGCTCGCTGCTGGTGTACGTCACCATGAAGGACACCAAGCAACACTCGCGTATCACCACTGACTGATCCGCAGGCTGCAAGGCCCAAAGGGGGCCTCCGCTTGGCGGGGCGCCCCCTTTTTTGTGGGTCGTGAGCCGAATAGCGGGTTTATTCGGCTCACTGCATGAGCCGAATAGCGTTATTATTCGGCTCATGACTCCTTCATCCCCGTTCTGGATCTGGCAGCAGCCAGGCTGGCCGACCTTCCACTGGAACAGCCAACATCTGGCTGGGTTACTGCGCGAATGCGTGGAAACCCAGGGCCTGTTGCTGGGCAGAGCCGGTGCGGTGGCCGGCCTTGAGGCGAGCAAAGACCTGCTCGACACGCTGCTGCAGAACATCGTCACCTCATCGGCCATTGAAGGCGAACAGCTCAATGTCGAATCGGTGCGTTCTTCACTTGCGCGTCGCCTCGGTATTGAAGAGCCGGGGCCGACCAGCCCGCGCAGTGAAGGCCTGGCTGAGCTGATGCTCGACGCGACCGCCGGCCACGACCACCCTCTCGACCAGCAGCGGCTGTATCGCTGGCACCGCTGGCTGTTCCCAGAAAGCACCGGGGTGCTCACTGCCCCACTGGCTGTGGGTGAACTGCGCGACGCCGCGGCTATGCAAGTCATTTCCGGGCGAATCGACAAACCTACCGTGCATTTCGAAGCTCCGCCGCGTGCGGGGCTCGAGTTGCAACTTGAGCAGTTTCTCGACTGGTTCCAAGCAAGCCGCAGTGACGACCAGCTCGACCCCTTGCTACGTGCAGGGGTTGCGCATTTCTGGTTCGTTACCCTGCACCCGTTCGCTGACGGCAACGGCCGCCTGACCCGCGCCCTGACCGACCTTGCCCTGGCCCAGGGCGAGCGTCAGGCAATCCGCTTTTATGCAATGTCTGCCAGCATTCTTGAGGACCGTGTCGGCTATTACCGCGTACTCGAACGCAGCCAGAAAGGCAGCCTGGACATCACCGAATGGCTGCACTGGTTCCTGACCACACTGCTGCGCAGCCTTGAACAGGCGTTGCTGCGTATCGACCGGGTGTTGAACAAAGCGCGCTTCTGGCAGGCGCACCGCGCCGACGGGCTGCTGCCTGAGCAAGTCAAAGTGCTCAACCGCCTGCTCGACGGCGGCCCCAAGGGCTTCGAAGACGGCATCAGCGCCAGCCAGTACCAAACCGTGGCCAAAGTTTCGAAAGCCACGGCCACTCGCCACCTGGCCGACCTGCAGGCCAAAAGCTGCCTTGTACGCTTGCCAGGCGGCGGGCGTAGCACGCGCTACGCCGTGTGCCCGGCTTGAGCCTCAGGCACGCTCGATCACCGGTACCAACTGGCGGCGCTGGTAATAGGTAGCCATTACCACCAGCATCAGCAATACCCCGCCCAGCACCGCCGATGAGCCGATGGTGCCGAAGTCCAGCCCGCCTTTTTCGTGGGACTTGGTCAGCACATCGCCCAAGGTCGCGCCGAAAGGACGGGTAAGCACAAAGGCGATCCAGAACAGCAGCACGCCCGAGATCCTGGTCCAGTAACGCGCAGCTGCCACCACTGCGATGGCCGAGCCGATCAACAGCGCGCCACCGGCAAAGCCCAGCCCTGAATCATCCGCCAGGTAGTCGCCCAATGCGGTGCCAAGGGTGTTGGAGAACAGTATGGCCACCCAGTAGAACAGCTCGCCGCCGCGGTTGCGAATGCGCGAGACGTCCAGCGGGTTACCGCTCAGGCGCCAAAGGGCGAAGGTCAGCAGCAGGATGCCGATCAGCACCGCGGAGCCTGTGGCGTATCCCAGCCCCAAGGTGCGGTCCATGAAGTCGGACATCGTGGTGCCGGCAGTGCTGGTGGCCAGGATCACCAGCCAGTACAGCATCGGGTGGTAGCGGCGGGAGAATAACTGGGCCAGCAAGGTGACCAGGAACATGCTGATCAGTAGCAGCGAGCTCATGGCATAGCCGATGTTGAGGGTCATCGAAAGCAGGTCACCTGCGGTCTCGCCGAGGGTGGTGGCGCAGATCTTCATGACCCAGAAGGCCAAGGTGATTTGCGGGAGTTTGTTCATGGGTGTGCCGCTCCGGGGGTTGGGTGCGGCGATGGTGAAGACCGGGGGCTGAAAAATTGGTTGGTGGGGGATGAAAAAGGTGTTGATGGGGGGTTAGTTTCGGCGCTCTCAAGGTGGCTGTGGGAGGGCTCTGAGAAAGAGCGCAAGAGCGCGCCCAAACACATCTAGTTAATCGATTTATATAAGCCATTTTATGCGCTTTTTAATCAAATTAATCGGCGTAGCATGGGACTCACAGCAGCAAACAACCCCAACAAAACCCTTGGAGCACCTACCATGAAAAACAAACTGATCCTCACCCTGGCCCTCTCGGTTCTGGCTACTGGCGCCTTCGCTGAAGACGGCTTCGACAACACCAACGCCCACACCTTCGCCGCCGTACAAATCCAATCGGCCAGCTATGCAGAAGATGGTTCCGACCGCACCAACGGCCAACGTTTCGCCGAAGACGGCGCCGACCGCACCAACGGCCAACGCTTTGCCGAAGACGGCGCCGACCGCACCAACGGCCAACGCTTCGCCGAAAACGGCTTCGACAACACCAACGCCCACCGCTTCAGCTGATCACTGATGCGCGTACCCAGCCCGGCTTTTGCCGGGCTTGATCATTTCCAGCCGGGCAAAGGCTTGGCACACTAGGCGCCTCGTCCGCCACCAGGAAGGCCTTGCAGCCTTACGCAGATGTACTATTACGAACCCGCCAAAGGCCACGGCCTGCCCCACGACCCCTTCAACGCCATCGTCGGCCCACGGCCCATCGGCTGGATCTCCAGCCACGACAGCCACGGGCGCCTGAACCTTGCGCCGTACAGTTTCTTCAACGCCTTCAACTACATCCCACCGATCATCGGTTTCTGCAGCGTCGGGCGCAAAGACAGCCTGAACAATATCGAGCAGACCGGGGAGTTCGTCTGGAACCTGGCCACCCGGCCGCTGGCCGAGCAGATGAACCAAAGCTGCGCAGCCGTTGCCGCAGACGTCGACGAATTCGTTCTGAGTGGCCTCACCCCGGCACCCTCGAACGTGGTCAAGGTGCCGCGCGTGGGCGAGAGCCCGGTGAGTTTCGAGTGCAAGGTGAGCCAGATCATCCAGCTCAACCGCGCTGATCAACAGCCGGTGCCAAGCTGGCTGATTCTGGGTGAAGTGGTGGCGGTGCATATCGCCGAGCATCTGCTCAAGGACGGTATCTACGATACCGCCGCCGCTGAGCCGATTCTGCGTGGTGGCGGCCCGGCTGACTACTTCGCGCTGGGCGAATTGTTCAAGATGGGCCGCCCGCAGGCCTGATCAGAACTGCAACTCGCCGTCTTCGCTTACGCCTTGCAGGCGTTCAAGCTCGGCGCAGGCGGCCTCGTCGGCCGCCAACGCGCCTTTGAACAGCTGGCCATCGAGCACCTTGTGAAAGCGCGGGGCGCCGCCGGCGCGCAAGGCTTTGACGGCGATTGCCGCGTGGTAGCCGCCGCCCTCTGCCGGGACCATTGCCGAAACTGCTTCAAAGTGGGTGAATTCTCTACGTGCCATGCTGCGCTGCGCCTATGGGATTGGGGCTGCATTCTACACACTAGGCGAAGGTGTGCAGGTCAAGGCTTGAGACGAACTGCTGCTGCACCAGTTCGCCAAACGCTTGCAGGGTGGGTGAGGCAAAGTAGCCGCGCATCGCCTGCTGGTCGCTCCAGCTGCCGCTGAGCAGCCACAGGTCGGCATCGACCTGCGAGCGCTGCACGTTGAAACTCAGGCAACCTGGCGTGCGCAACGAGGGCTCCAGCAAGTCGCGCAGGCGCATGCCGAGTTCTGCCGAGCGACCGTTGCTGGCGCGGATGAAAGCCAGGTGGGTGACCGGTTGAGTCTGGGTCATGAACGATCTCCTTGAAGCGGTGCGGACGGGATAACCAGGCAGTCAAGGTTAGGCGTTGCCCCGCGCGTGCCGTTAGGCCATTACTGCCGGCCGATTGCCTGATCCTGCACCACGGCAGGATCAGGCAATCGTCGTGCAGCTTTCGACTAGCGCCCGGCATTGCCCAAACCTATGCTGGCCCGGTCTGCCAAGGAAACCCCGCCATGACCCAGCCTCTTGACCCCTCGCTCGAACTTCAGCGCCAGGAACTGGCCGGCCTGATTCTGCGCCACGCCAGCGGCCCGCATGGCCCGGTATCGGCGGTCGATGACCTGTACCTGTCCGCCTACCGCGAGAACGTGCGTTCGGTGCCGACCCTGGCGCAACCGGCGCTGTGCATCCTGGCCCAAGGCAGCAAGGCGCTGTTTCTGGGCGATGAGCAATATGCCTATGACCCGCTGCACTACATGGTGGTATCGGTAACGCTGCCGCTCAGTGGCGTGCGCCTGGACGCTACCCCGGAAAACCCGAGCCTGGGCCTGCGCCTGGACCTGGACGCGGCTGAAATCAGCCAATTGATTGCCGAAAACGGGCCGATGCTGGTGCCCAACCGGCCATCGGGGCGCGGCCTGTATGTAGAAAGGAGCGACCCGCAGTTGCTTGATGCGCTGCTGCGGCTGGTGCGTTTGCTGGATACGCCGCGCGATATCGCGATGCTGGCGCCGCTGTTTCGTCGCGAAATCCTTTACCGATTATTGCGTGGGCCGCAGGGCCATCGGCTGTATGAAATCGCCCTGGCCAACAGCCAGACGCACCGCGTTTGCCAAGCCATCGCCTGGCTCAACCAACATTACCAGCAACCACTGCGTATCGAAGACCTAGCCCGCGAGGTGAACCTGAGCACTTCGACCCTGCACCACCGCTTCAAGGCGGTGACCTCGATGAGCCCGTTGCAGTACCAGAAGCAGCTGCGCCTGCAAGAAGCGCGGCGGCTGATGCTCAACGACGGGCTGGAGGCAGCGGTGGCGGCTTATCGGGTGGGCTACGAGAGCCCGTCGCAGTTCAGCCGTGAATACAGCCGACTGTACGGCGCGCCACCGCTGCGCGATGTGGCACGGCTGCGCGCCAGCGCCGGTTGAGCCGCTTGTGGCGAGCAGGCTGGCCCCGCGCAGGGCTGCAAAGCAGCCCTGAAACCCGCGCCGACAGCGCGTTAGAGACTACCGGCAAGCATTCAGCTCGTTACGGCCGCCTGCCATTGGTGTTGGTCGACCTGGATCAGGGTTGGCCGGCGCAGCCCCTGGGCGCGTTGCAACGCGGCCTGCAACTGCGCCACGTCGGCTACCTCCTCGGCAACTGCGCCCAGCGCGCGGGCGACGCCAATGAAGTCGGGGGTGTGGATGTCTACGCCCACCGGCTCGATGGCGCGGTTAAGCATGTACTTCTTGATTTCCTCATAGCCCTGATTGTTCCACAGCAGCACGATCAGCGGCACTTGGGCCTCGACCGCGCTGGCCAGCTCCGGCAGGGTGAACTGCAAGCCGCCGTCGCCAATCAGGCACACCACCGGGGCCTCGGCGCTGCCCAGCCAGGCACCAATGGCCGCCGGCAAGGCATAGCCCAACGTGCCGTAGCCGGTGGAGGCATTGAACCAGCGCCGGGGGGCAGGCATGTCCAGGGTCAGGTTGCCGGTGTAGACCGGTTGCGTCGAATCGCCCACCAGGATGGCCTCCGGCAGCGTGTGCAGGACCGCGTTCAGCAGGGCTGTCTGGCTCAAGGTCGCAGCATCCCAGGTCGCTGCATTGGCCTCCCGCAAGCGGGCGGCGCGCTGGCTGCCCCAGGCGCCCTGCCGCACAGGCTGCGAGTGGCCGTGCAGAGCCATCAGTAGAGCGTGTGCGGCTTGCTGGGCATCTGCAACCAGCGCCAGCGCAGGCAAGTAATTGCGTACCGTCTGGTCAGGGTCGATATCGACGCGCAACAGGCTGCCGGGGATGTCGAAACCACCCTTGAAGGTCACGTCGTAGTCGGTTTCTGCCAGCTCCGTACCGATGGCCAGCACCACATCGGCTTCGGCGACCAACTCGCGGGTAGCGGGCAAGGTCTGGGTCGAGCCGATCTGCAGCGGGTGGCTCGCCGGCAACAGGCCCTTGGCGTTGATGGTCAGCGCTACCGGCGCTTGCAGGTGCTCGGCCAACTGCGCAATTTCAGCGCCTGCATTCAGCGCACCGCCACCTGCCAGAATCAACGGTCGTTGCGCAGCAGCAAGGCACGCCGCCATCTGCGCGACCATGTGCGGCGCAGCACCGGCGCGAGCGGTACGCACCGGGCCTGCGGGCAACAGGTGGTCGGCAGGCTCCACCAGCACATCCAGCGGAATCTCGATATGCACCGGGCGCGGGCGGGCGCCGTCGAACACGGCGAACGCCCTGGCCAGCAGCTGCGGCAGGTCAGCGGCGCTCATCAAGGTCTGGGAAAACGCAGCCACCCCCGCGACCAGCGCGGCCTGGTTGGGCAATTCGTGCAGCTTGCCGCGCCCGCCGCCCAGCTGGCTGCGCGATTGCACGCTGGAGATCACCAGCATGGGGATAGAGTCGGCATAGGCCTGGCCCATGGCGGTGGTGATGTTGGTCATGCCGGGGCCGGTGATGATGAAACACACACCCGGTTTGCCGCGGGTGCGCGAATAGCCATCAGCCATGAACCCGGCGCCCTGCTCGTGGCGCGGGGTGATATGGCGGATCGACGACACCGCCAGCCCGCGATACAGCTCCACGGTATGCACACCAGGAATACCGAAGACATGCTCCACGCCATAGCCTTCGAGGAGTTTGACCAGCACTTCGCCACAGGTTGCCATTATCCAATACCCGATTCTTGTTGAAATCAGCCTTCATGGAAACAAGCCGCTGCTACCGCGACAATGCAAAAAAACACATACTCGCCATGTCCTCACATCATGGCTCACACAAATGCCCCGTCTGCCGCCGCTGCCTGCCCTGCACACCTTCCTGATTACCGCCCGGCACTGCAACTTCACCCGCGCGGCGGCGCAGTTGCACATCACCCAGGGCGCGGTCAGCCGCCAGATCGCCGCGCTGGAGGAGCAACTGGGTTACCCGTTGTTTCTGCGCCAGGCGCGGGGGCTGGCGCTGACCCGCGAGGGCCAGGACTGGTTGCCCCGGGTGCAGCAGGTGTTTGCCCTGATCGAACAAGGCGTACAGGAAGTGGGTGGGCGCAGCGCGACGTTGCAGCTCAAGGCGCCGACCTGTGTGATGCGCTGGCTGTTGCCACGCTTGATGGAGTGGCAGGCGCTGCGCCCGGACGTGCCGGTCGAGCTCACCACCACCGTGCAGCACGGTGTGGATTTTCGCCGTGAGGGCTTCGATGCCGCCGTCATCTATGGCGCGGTGCCCAATGCAGGCCAACAGGTCTGCAAGCTGTTCGATGAGCAACTGACACCGGTCTGTGCCCCGTCATTGCTCGACGGCCCGCTGCCGTTGCGCAAGTTGCAAGACCTGGCGCGGCACATGCTGCTTCACCCCTCGCGCGACGAGCATGACTGGCAGTTGTGGCTGCAAGCGGCGGGTGTCAACTTCGAGCTGCAAGGGCCGAGGCAGCATTTTGAAACCCTGGACATGGCGATGGCCATGGCTTCGCAAGGCACCGGCGTGGCGATAGGTGATTGGGCGCTGATCGGCGATGACCTGCGCAGTGGGCGGCTGTGCATGCCGTTTGCGCTGAAGGTGATGACGGGCAAAGGCTATTACCTGGCCAGCCCAGGCAAGGCCGTGGCGCCGGGGTTGGCGCAGTTGATGGCGTGGCTGCAGGCGCGCAGTGCCGGGGTGTAGCTGGCACCGGCTATGCCGGTTTTCGCGGGGCAAGCCCGCTCGCCACAAGGAGATATATCTGGCGGGAACAGGCTTATACAAAACCATAGAATCTCCCACAGAATCTGGGCAAGGCCTCAATATTGCGACTATGCGCGATCTCTTTCGGAGCGGGCTTGCTTGGAATGCCCGCCCGCCGCGAATGGCCGCAACGCGGCCCCGGCTATGTGTGGCCCGGCTCAATACCCAACGGTAAACCGCGCCCGCGAATGCGCCGGCTTTTCCAGCTCATCAAGCAATGCAATGGCGTAATCGGCAAAGGTGATCCAGCTTCGACCATCAGCGCCAATCAACAAGTGATCCTTGCCCAGCACATAGCCCCCGCTGCGTTCACCTTCGACAAACTCTGCCGACGGCGAGAGAAAGGTCCAGTCCAGCGCCGGCTCCTGGCGCAGCGTCTCGAGAAACTGTGCGCCGGCGGTGGCTTCGGCTTTATAAGCCTCGGGGAAATCCGGACTGTCGATCACCCGCTGCCCCGACGGCAGCAACAGGCTACCGGCGCCGCCCACCACCAGCAGGCGCTTGACGCCGGCACGCTTGACCGGCTCGATGATGGCCTGCGGCGCAAGGGTGGCAAAATGCGCGGCGCTCAATACGGCGTCAGTACCGGCAATGGCCGCTTGCAGCGCCGCGCTGTCCTTGGCGTCCAGCGCCTTCACGGTTACGCCTTCGCGCCCCTGCAACGCCGAGGGGTCGCGGGCGATGGCCACGACACTGTGGCCACGGCGCAGCGCTTCTTCCAGCAGTTGGCTGCCAGCACGCCCGGTGGCGCCGATAATTGCGATCTTGCTCATGGGAGATACTCCGTCAGGTGAATAGGGGTTACCACTTCATTTCGCCCTTGGCGACCTTGGCGCTCAGCTCAAGCGAGCTCTCGTCGGCAAGGCCCGGGTAGCGCTGCTTCATCGCTGCGATCAGCTCGGCGGCGTTGGCCGCCTTGGCAGCCTCTGCATCAAAGGCGCGGATGTAATCGGCGGTGAAACGCACCGCCTGCACATTGCGGCTGCTGTCACCCAGGTAGTGGCCGGGGATCACCGTGCGCGGCTGCAGGCGCTCGATAGCGGCCAGGGTGGCGAGCCAATCGGCATGCGACTGGGCACTTTGCGTATCGGCCATCCACACATGAATATACTCGGACACCACCACGCCACCGACCACGGCTTTGATGGAGGGAATCCAGACAACACTGCGTTCAGGCTGCGGGCCATCCAGCCCGACCACCTCCAGAGCCTTGCCTTCCAGCTCCAGCCGATTGCCTTCCAGTACCGCAGGCAGCAGCAGTTTTGCCGGGCGGTCGGTACCCATCTGCGGGCCCCAGTACGCCAGCTTGGCGTCCATGGTCTGGCGAATGTGGGCAACGGTTGCCGCCGAGGCGACCACACGGGCCTGGGGGAAGGCCTGGGTGATGGTGTCCAGGCCGAAGTAATAGTCCGGGTCGCCATGGCTTATATAAATAGTGGTCAAGCGCTTGCCGCTGGCGCGCAGGCGTTGCACCAGCTGGGCGGCCTGGGCCTTGCCGAACTGGGCGTCGATCAAGATGGCGTCATGCTGGCCACTGACCACCACAGAGCTGACCGGGAAGATGGCCTCGCTGCCAGGGTTGTAGACGTCCAGCGACAGCGGCTCGGCGGCGAAGGCAACGGGGCCGGTGAGCAGCACACTGGCCAGCAACAGCCCGCGTAGCGGAGTGAATAGAGACATGGGCGGTTCCAGTAACGATGCGAAGAACCACAGCTTAGTTGCCCGATCCGATACAAAAAATGCGATGCTTCGACATAGTTTATTTCTGAAATCGGGCAAATCATGGACCGGCTCAACGCCATGCGCGTATTTGTCAGCGTCGTCGACCTCGGCAGCCAGTCGGCGGCGGCCGATCATCTGGGGCTTTCACGACCCGTGGTCTCGCGCTATCTGGCAGAACTTGAGGACTGGGTGGGCGCGCGGCTGATGCAGCGCACCACCCGCAAACTCAGCCTGACCGCCGCAGGCCAGGAAACCCTGCCCCGTTGCCGGCAGATGCTGGCGCTGGCAGGCGACCTGCAAGACGCCGTGCGCCAGCCCGACGATGCGCCACGCGGCGAGCTGCGCATCAGTGTCAGCACCTCATTCGGCCAGGCCCAGTTGGTGGATGCGCTGGCGGCGTACATCAAGCGCTACCCAGGGGTGAAGGTGGAGCTACAGATGCTAGACCGCACGGTCAACCTGGTGGATGAGCGCATCGACCTGGCTATTCGAACCAGCAGCGACATCGACCCCAGCCTGATAGCCCGGCGCCTGAGCGTATGCCGCTCGGTGATATGCGCAAGCCCGGCCTACCTCAGTGAACATGGCACGCCGCAGCAGGTGGCGGACCTCGCCCTGCACAACTGCCTGACCCACGCCTATTTCGGCCATAACCTGTGGCATTTCGAGGTGCAGGGTGTGGAACTTGCGGTACCGGTGCAGGGCAACATCAGCGCGAACGAGGCGATGACCTTGCAGCGTGCGGCGCTGGCTGGGGTGGGTATTGCCATGCTGCCCAGTTACCAGGCCGCCAGTGCCATTCGCAGCGGCGAGCTTGTGCGCTTGCTACCTGGTGCCCGGCCGCGAGAGCTGACCTTGAGTGCGGTGTACACCTCACGCAAGCACATGCCCGCAAGCCTGCGCAGCATGGTGGATTTTCTGGTGGAGCGGTTTGCCGGGGAGCCGGAGTGGGATCGGGGGCTGGGGATATAGCCGGTGTTTCAGGGCAAGCCTGTGCCGGACTCATCGCAGGCCGTCGCCAGCTCCCACAGGGGCCTCAGCCAGACATCAATATCGCAGCCTGACGCGGCCTCTGTGGGAGATTCTATGGTTTCAGGCAAGTCGCTTTTGATTGTGTAGGAGCGGCCTTGTGTCGCGAAAGGCTGCGAAGCGGCCCCAGGATTTGTGCCTCATGCAGAATCGTCGGGGCTGCTACGCAGCCCTTTCGC
>NZ_JABWRG010000093.1:0-20391 GCF_014268825.1 Pseudomonas sp. SWRI51
CGCGAAAGGGCTGCGGAGCGGCCCCAGGATCTGAGCACCCACCAGAATCGCTGGGGCTGCTTCGCAGCCCTTTCGCGGCACAAGGCCGCTCCTACACAATCAAAAGCGACTTGCCCGAAACCATAGAATCTCCCACGCAGGCCGTGCTCACCGCAACATTGCTGGTTGGGCCCAATCCTGTGGGAAATGATAGACAGTTGTGGCAAGCCCGCTCGCCACAAGGAGATGTGTCTGGCGAGAACAGGCTTGTACAAAACCATAGAATCTCCCACAGTGACCACGCACAGCCGCAATATCCGAGTCTGGCCCGGATCCCTGTGGGAGCTGGCGCCAGCCTGCGATGAGGCCCTGGCAGGCTGGCGCTACAGCGCGCTAGAAGTGCACTTTCAGCAACAAGCTGATCGCGCTCTGGTCAGTCCCGCCCAGCACTTCCTTGCCCAGGAAGCTGTCGTTGTCGATGCCGTACTTGTCGCTCCAGTAGTCATACTCCACGCCCACATAGAATTTCTCGCCCCAGCCCATGGCCTTGGCCAGGTCGTACTTGATCTGTGGGTTGAAGTGGAAGTTGGCGTGGTAGCTCTTGTCGTTGTCGACCACCCAGTCGATGAACCCATCGATGACCACGTTGGAATTGCCCACCGGGATGGTGTAGCTCCAGGCCGGGGTGATCTGCCAGACGTTCTTGCCGTCGCGCTTGCCATCGGGGGTGCGCAGGTAGGTGTTGAGCTGGAAGTAGTCGAAGCCCGGAATGTTCAGGTCTACCGCCGGGCCGATCAGATACGCATCGACATCATCCTCGCCAAACTCCCAGGTGGCGGCAATCAGCACATCCTTGATCGGGCCGAACGACAGGTCGGTGTTGCTGATCTTGCCCAGCGACAGGCGCGGGCTCAGCTCGCCGTAGAAGCTGTGGCCGTCACCGGCGCCGTTGGTGGCCTTGGTGTTGTACTTGATGCCATCGACGAAGAAGAACAGGTCGCCGAAGCTCCAGCCGCTGGCGTGCTCGAACGTGAAGGTCTGCTGCCTGGGCGGGTCGACCTTGAAGTCGATGCCGTTCAGGTAGGTCAGGCTGTTGTCCTGCCACAACAGCAGGTCGCCGGCCAGGGCCTGACCGGTTGCCAGCAAACCGCCTGCCAGCAGCAGCGAAGGGGTGGTGCGCGTCATCTGAAGCTCCTTGGTTGTTGTCGTTATCGAGTGCTGAACCTGTCGTGTTGGTCAGGCTTTCAGAGCAGAGCAAGAACGGCGCCAATTCTTGTCTGCGCAGACAGATATCTGCACGGCTGCGGGTTTACCGGGCGCAGATGCCAAGACGCCGCGCAGCGGTAAAGCTGCGCGGCGTCGAGGTGCTTCAGGATGGCGCGGCGTTGCGCCATCACAGGGCTCAGCCAGCGGCCTGCTCGCGGCGGTAGGCGTAGGTTTCGGCGAAGCGCGAGAGCATATAGGCGCTGCACGAAACCGCCGGGTAGCGCGGCGGGTTGTCAGTGCCCGAACAATTCGGCAGGCAGCTGATCTCGGTGTCGGGATGGGGCTCGGCGAAGAATGGCATCGAGTAGCGATCTACCCCCAGCGGGCTGATCACCCGGTGCGGGGTCGAGGTGTAACGGTCGTTGCTCCAGCGCGCCATCATGTCGCCGATGTTGACCACATAGGTGCCTTCGATGGGCGGCGCATCAATCCACTCTCCACTGCGGCTCTGCACCTGCAGGCCACCGGCGTCGTCCTGGTAAAGCAGGGTGATGCAGCCGTAGTCGGTGTGGGCGCCGGCACCTTGCTGCTCGGCACTGCTGGCGGCCTGGCGCGGCGGGTAGTGGATCATGCGCAGTACGCTGATCGGCTGGTCGAAGCGCTGCTCGAAAAAGTCCGGGGCGATGCCCAGTGCCTCGGCCATGGCTTGCAGCAGGGTCAGCGACAGCTGATGCATGTCCTCATAGTGTTGTTGCAGCAGCGCCTCCCAACCGGGGATGTCCGGGTGGCGGTTGGGGCCGCGCAACGGTTTGCCCGCGAGCACTTCGGGGTGGTCGGCTGCCAGGTGTAGGCCCATGTCGAAGGTTTCTTTAAGGTCGCTTGGGCGGCTGGGGTCGAGTTGCTCGGTGGCAATTGCGCCGTAGCCACGATGGTGCTGGCTTTGGGTGATGTCGATCCGCAGTTTTTCGCCAGCCGGGCGGGCAAAGAAGTCTACTGCGGCGGCCTTCAGGGCAGCGATACGCGCAGGGGCAATCGGGTGGCCCTTGATGTAGTAGAAACCCCAGGTACGGCAGGCGGCGTCGATTTGCCGGGCCACTGCCTGGCGGGCGCCGGGGTCGGGTTGGTAAAGCGCGGTGATGTCGATGATCGGCAGGGTGTCCATGTGTGGCTCCGGGTGTCCGGGCCGCCGCTACGGGCGGCCCGGTTAGCTGCGAGTCTTCTCGTACCCAGGCAGCGAAACGACCGGCTCAGCCGGCCTTGTGCGCGGTTCTCCGAAGCGGAGGGACGGCGCACCGGGTTGCGGTTACTTGGGCAACTGGGCAGTGATGCCTTTGACGTAGTAGTTCATGCCGGCAAGTTCAACGTTGCTGGCAACGGCGCCTGCGGCGATCCGCACAGTGCCGCTCTGGTCAGCAATCGGGCCGGTGAAGGGGTGGAACGAGCCATCCTTGATGCTGGCGATGATCTGTTCGGCGCCGCCTTTGATATCGGCGGGTACCAGGTCGCTGATGGGCAGCTCAACGGTGCCATCTGCCAGGCCGCCCCAGTAGTCCTGCGATTTCCAGGTGCCATCGATGACTGCCTGGGTGCTCTTGATGTAGTGCGGGCCCCAGTTATTGACGATCGAGGTCAGCACTGCCTTGGGGCCGAAGTGGGCCATGTCCGAGGCGTAGCCCACCGCATAGACGCCGCGCCGTTCGGCGGTCTGGATCGGCGCCGGGCTATCGGTGTGCTGGAACATCACATCGACACCTTGGTCGATGAGCGCGTTGGCGGCGTCGGCCTCTTTGCCCGGGTCGAACCACGAATTGACCCAAACCACCTTGATTTCGGTGCCGGGGTTGTACTTGTCCAGCGCCAGCTGGATGGCGTTGATATCGCGCAGCACTTCAGGGATAGGGAACGAGGCGACGTAGCCGACTTTCTTGGTCTTGGTCATTTTTGCGGCCAGATAGCCGCCTACATAACGGCCTTCGTAGGAGGTGGCCAGGTAGGTGCCGAGGTTCTTGTCCTGTTTGTAGCCGGTGGCGTGCTCGAAGGTGACCTTGGGGAACTGCTTGGCCACCTTGGCGGTGGGGTTCATGTAGCCGAAGGAGGTCGCGAACACCAGGTCGTAGCCGCCTTTGGCCATGTTGCGGATGACTCGCTCGGCGTCTGCGCCTTCCGGGACGTTCTCGACGAAGCTGGTGTCGACCTTGTCGCCGAACTGCTTGATCAGCGCCTGGCGGCCTTGTTCGTGCTGGTAGGTCCAGCCGTGGTCACCGATCGGGCCGATATAGACGAAACCGACCTTGAGCGGGTCAGCGGCGCTGGCGGACATGACGCTGGCAAGGCCTATGGCCGCGGCCAGGGTGCGCAGCAGGTGCTTGGTCTTGTTGTGGGGCATCTGGGGTGGGCTCCTGTTGGTCTTGTGGTGTGGCGAAGGGAGTACTGCAAAAAGCTGACCATGTGGGCAAAAACAGCATTTGGTGGGGGATCGTTGCGGCAACGGCGCCGGGGTGGTGCGCCGGGGCGTTGCCACCGCCACTTGCTGGTGCGCGGCGGATGGTCTTGCCGTAAACGACGCCACCTCGTGTAGGAGCGGCCTTGTGCCGCGAAAGGGCTGCGCAGCAGCCCCAGGATCTCGGCTTCATGCAGGACGCAGGGGCTGCTGCGCAGCCCTTTCGCGGCACAAGGCCGCTCCTACACGGGCTTGCGTGAAGTCAGTACACGCCAGCAGATCAGTGCCCGGCCTTCCACGGTTGCCCAAGCGAAACCGGCGCATACAGGCGGGTTTTCAGGGCATCGCGCGACAGCACCACCAGCACCACGATGGTTGCCACATAGGGCAGCATCGCCAGCAGATTGGCCGGGAAGCTCACGCCGATGCCTTGGGCAACCAGGTGCAGAATGCTGGCCAGCCCAAACAGGTAGGCCCCAAGCAACACCCGCAGCACCCGCCAGCTGGCAAACACCACCAGCGCCAAGGCAATCCAGCCGCGCCCAGCGGTCATGTTTTCAGCCCACATCGGGGTGTAGGCCAATGACAGGTAGCCACCGGCAAGCCCGGCCATGGCGCCGCCGAACAGCACCGCCAGGGTGCGCACGCGCAGTACCGGCAAGCCCATGGCGCTGGCGGCGTCGGGGTTCTCACCGACCGCTTGCAGCACCAGCCCCGGGCGGCTTTTGAGCAGCACCCAGGTGATCAGCCCGAACAGCGCAAACGACAGGTAAACCAGTACATCCTGGTTGAACAGCATGTGGCCGATCAGCGGAATCTCTGCCAGCAACGGGATGGCCACGGGCTCGAAGCCGCTCAGCGGCTTGCCCACCCAGGCCGTGCCGACAAAGGACGAAAGCCCGACGCCAAATATGGTCAGGGCCAGACCGGTGGCTACCTGGTTGGCCTTGCAGCCCAGCGCCACCAAGGCAAACAACGCCGCCAGCAGCATGCCGGCCAGGCACGCCATCAACACCCCAAGCCACAGGTTGCCCGTGGCGTAGGCGGCGATGAACCCCACCACTGCGCCAAACAGCATCATGCCTTCCTGGCCCAGGTTGAGTACGCCGCTCTTTTCGCACACCAGCTCGCCCAGCGCCACCAGCAGCAGCGGGGTGCCGCAGCGCACCATGGCGTAGAGGATATTGCCCAGTAGATCGAGATCCATAATCCAAGCCTCAGCCTGCGCGCCAGCGGCGCCAGGCATACGTAAAAAGTCAGGGGAATTCAGGCGCTGGCAGCCGCCAGCGCTGCCCGGCGCCGCCAGTCAAGCGTCAGCCGTGGCCGGTAGAGAATCAGCACGTCGCAGGCAAGCAGATAGAACAGCATCATTCCCTGGAACAAGCCGGTCAGCGATTGCGGCAGGTTCAGGGTCATCTGCGCGTTTTCACCGCCCAGGTACAGCAGTGCCATCAACAGCCCGGCGAGCAGAATGCCGAACGGGTTGAGGCGCCCCAGAAACGCCACGGTAATCGCCGCATAGCCGTAGCCGGGCGACACCTGCGGCACCAACTGGCCAATCGGCCCGCTGACTTCACTGACCCCGGCCAGCCCCGCCAGCCCGCCGCTGATCAGCAGCGCCAGCCAAACCAGGCGCTTTTCGCGAAAGCCGACAAAGCCTGCGGCGCGGCTGTCCAGGCCCAGCACCTTGATCTGAAAGCCCAGAAAACTCTTGTGCAGCAGCACCCATACCGCCACCAATGCCAGCAGCACGAAGTACAGCCCCACATGCACGCGGCCGTCTTCGAACAGCGCCGGCAGCCGGCTGGCATCACCGAACATCGCCGACTGCGGAAAACTGAAACCGTCCGGGTCTTTCAGCGGGCCGTGCACGAAGTACAGCAACAGGTTCAGGGCGATGTAGTTGAGCATGATGGTGGTTAAGATTTCATTGGCGTTGAAGTGGGTGCGCAGCCAGGCGGCCAGCGCCCCCCACAGCGCCCCGGCCAAGGTGCCGGCCAGTAGCACCCACAGCAGCGCCCAGCGGCTGTCCCAGTCGATCAGTTGAATCGCCAGCGCGCTGCCGGCCAGGGCACCCATCAGTAACTGGCCTTCCGCGCCGATGTTCCAGATGCGCGCCTGATAGGCGACTGCCAGGCCCAGGGCGCAGAGCAGAATCGGCAGGGCCTTGAGCAGCAGCTCGGACACGCCGTATAGGTCGCTTATCGGCTCGATCAGCAGGGTATGCAAGGTTGCCAGCGGGGCATGCCCCAGGGCGCTGAACAGCAAGGCGCCGCTGAACAGGGTCAGCAGCCCGGCCAGCAGCGGTGAGAGCAGCAGCATGGCGCGCGACTGCCGGGTACGGGGTTCGAGGGATAGCAACATGGCAGGGTCTCGTCAGGCAGCGTGATGCGCGGTATCGAATTGGCCGGCCATCCAGCCGCCGACCTCTACGGTGTGGGTCTGGGCGGTGGCCTTGAGCGGCGACAGGCGCCCGCTGCACAGCGCGCCGATGCGGTCGCTGATCTGCAGCAGTTCGTCGAGGTCCTCGGAGATCACCAGAATGGCTGCGCCAGCATCGCGCAGAGCGATCAGTGCCCGGTGGATCGCCGCTGCCGCGCCTACGTCCACGCCCCAGGTCGGGTGCGCCGCCACCAGCAGTTTTGGCTGTTGCAGGATTTCGCGGCCAAGGATGAATTTCTGCAGGTTGCCCCCCGACAGACTGCGGGCGCGGGCCTGGGTGTCCGGGGTCTTGACGGCGAAGCGCTGGATGATCTGCTCGGCCAGCGCCTGTACCTTACTGGCGCGGATCAAGCCACGGCTGACCAAGCCCTGCTGAAAGGCGGTGAGCAAGGCGTTGTCGGCAAGCGTCATGTCTGGCACCGCGCCATGGCCCAGGCGTTCGGCCGGAACAAAGGCAAGGCCCAGGGCGCGGCGCGCGTCGGGGTAAAGATGAGCCATCGGCTGGTTGTCCAGGGTAATGCGCTCGCGCTCGCCTGCCGGCAGCCGGGTTTCGCCGCTGAGCAGCGCCAGCAGCTCATCCTGGCCGTTGCCGGCCACCCCGGCGATACCGACGATTTCGCCGCTGCGCACTTCCAGGCGCAGATGCTCGAAGGAGGTACCGAACGGGTCCTTGCTACGCCAGGTCAGGTCGTCGACCCGCAGCCGGGGCAGCCCGCCGGCCCGTTTCGGGTAGCTGGCCTCAAGCCCCTCGGCATCGCCGACCATCAGCCGCGCCAGTTCCAGGTCGCTGCACTGGGCCGGCACGCAGGCCCCGGACACGCGCCCGCTGCGCAGCACCGTGGCGCTGTGGCACAGGGCGCGCACCTCACCGAGCTTGTGGCTGATGAACAAGATGCTGCAGCCCTCGGCGGCCAGTGCCCGCAAGGTGACGAACAGCTCATCGACTTCAGGCGGGGTGAGCACCGAGGTGGGCTCATCGAGAATCAGCAGTTTGATGTCCTGCATCAGACAGCGCACAATCTCGACCCGCTGGCGCTCGCCAATCGACAGGCTGTGCACCAGGCGCTGCGGCTCAAGGCCCATGCCGTAGCGCTGCGACACCTCGGCGATGCGCGGTGCCAGTTGCTGCGGGCTGCCGGCAGCTCGGCCTAGCGCCAGGGCGATGTTTTCGGCAACGGTGAGGGTTTCGAACAACGAAAAGTGCTGGAACACCATGCCGATACCGAGCTGGCGCGCCTGCGCCGGGTCGCGTATCTGCACCGGTTGGCCTTGCCAGAGCACCTGGCCGCTGTCTTGGGCGGTGACGCCATAGATGATTTTCATCAGCGTGCTTTTGCCGGCGCCGTTCTCACCGAGCAGGGCGTGAATTTCACCGGTGCCGATGCGCAAGTCGATACGGTCGTTGGCCAGCGTGCCTGGATAGCGCTTGGTGATAGCGCGAAGCTCCAGGCGCAGCGGCGAGGGGGATTCGGACATGGGGCTGCTCGGGTGTGGGTGATGAGCAGGTTACAAAGCAAAAACATGGCCAAGTGGTCAGATAATTGCCCAGGGCCCGTGCTTGAAGGGCTGGGGCTGTTCAAGGTTGGGGCGCCGCGCGGTGCGATGGTGGTTCATGGGGCAGTGTCGGCGCCAAAGTGGGGCGCCTGTGCATCTGGAATGAACTGCGGCGCGGCTGGTTGAGTCGCATCTTTGAACCCCTCACTAAAAGGAAGTTGGCAATGAAAGCGTTGACTCGTTTGTTCACAGGCCTTGCGCTGGCCGGTGCCTTGGGTGCTTCTGCGGCTTGGGCTGACCAGCCCGGTGCGGACTGGAAAGTCAATAAAGACCAGGCAGAAGCTGCGCTCAAGGGTGCGGGCTACACGCAGATCACCAAGATCGAGGCCGATGATGGCCATTGGGAAGGCGAAGGCCTCAAGGCCGATGGCAAGCAGTATGAATTCCAGGTGGATCCGCAGACTGGCAAGATCATCAAGGATCAGTTGGATAATTGATCTTCAAACGCGCTGTAGGAGCGGCCTTGTGTCGCTAAGGGCTGCGCAGCAGCCCCGGCGATCGTGCATAAGGCGGATATCTAGGGGCTGCTGCGCAGCCCTTTCGCGACACAAGGCCGCTCCTACAGCGGCGCTGCACACGTGCTTACTGCGCAAGCTCCCTGATCATCGCCACGCTCAGGTACAGCCGCGGGGCGACGCTTTTTATTTCCATGTATTCGTCATCGCCATGCAGCCCCGCACCGACTACCCCCAGGGTTTCCAGCACCGCAGGCTTCGCGCTGCCCGGCACATAGGCGTAGCCGGCATCGGTGCCAAAGCGCATGGCAATCGGCTCCAGGCGCTGGTTGATCTTGCCGTAGAGCTGCTGCGCGGTCTTGGCCAACTGCGCCGACCCTTCATTTTTAGCCAGCGGTGGCCGGCCCTTTTCCAGCGTGACGGTGGCTTGCGTATCGGGCACCAGGCCCTTCTTGATGATGCGCTGGGCATCGGCCTCGACCCGCGCGCTTTCGCTAAGGTCGCTGTAGCGCATGTCGGCCTCGGCGCTGGCCAGGGCAGGGATGATATTGGCTTTTTCCCCCGCCTTGGCCAGGGTCCAGTTGACCGTGGTGCCTTTGCTCTTGTCACCCAGTGCGTTCAGTTGCAGCAACTGGTGCGAGAGCTCGACCAGTGCATTGCGACCCTCGTCTGGGGCGGAGCCTGCGTGGGACGCGCGGCCTTTGACCTCAAGTTTCAGCCGGTTGATGCCGTTGGTGGCGACAGTCACGGCGTCTTTGTCAGGCGGCTCGTAGGAGAAAACGTAATCATGCTTGCGGGCCAGCTCGGCGATGATCTGCCGGGAGCCTGCCGAGCCCATTTCTTCATCTGGGTTGAACAGCACGGTCAAGGTCCGGTAACCCTTGAACTGCTGGTCCTGGAGCAGCTTCACCGCGTGCAGGATCATCGCCACACCGCCCTTGGCATCAGCCACACCTGGGCCGTAGGCGCGGTCGCCGTCAATACGGAACGGCCGCTTGGCGGCAGTGCCAGGCCCGAACACCGTGTCGTAGTGCACCATCAGCAGGAAATCCTTGCTGCCGGTACCTTTGAACGTGCCGACGATGTTGTCGCCCACCGACGGCTTGGCCGGGTGGGTCTGCACTTCGGCGCCTAGCGCCTTGAGGCGCTTGACCAGTTCGGCGCTGACCTGGCTGATGCCGGCTTCGGTGCCGGTGCCGGTATCCACCGAAACCAGGGCTTTGAGGGTGTCGAGGTAGTGCTGCTGTTCAGCCTGGGCCTGCTTGAGCAGCTCTTGTGGCGAGGGCTCGGCGGCCTGTGTGCTGGCGCAGGCCAGGGTCAGGGCAATGGCAAGGGAAGGGCGGAGCAAATGCATGGGCAGGGCCTCGTTCCATGATGAATTTCAAAGTCATGAACACTCAAGCGTAGACCTTGTGCGGCATATCCCTCAGCATCGCTGCCATGAATATCAACGGGTTGTGAGCCCCTTCATGAAAAAACTCGTGCGTATGGACGATTTGCAGGTGTTCGTCTGCACCGTCGACAGCGGCAGTTTCTCCGCCGCTGCACGTCAGCTGGATATTTCCCCGGCCCTTGCCAGCGCCGCTGTGCAGCGCCTTGAGCGCAGCCTCGGGATCCGCCTGCTGGTGCGTTCCACCCGGCGCCTGCGCCTGTCCGATGAAGGCCTGCGCTACCTGCCCCATGCGCGCCAGGTGCTGGCGGCGCTGGTGGACGGCGAGGTAGCGCTGGAGCAGGGCCGTGGCGAAATCACCGGCCCTTTGCGCCTGTCGACCTCATCGGACCTTGGGCGCAACACCTTGCTGCCGTGGCTTGACCAGTTCCAGGCCGAGCACCCCGGCATCACGCTGGAACTGCGCCTGAGTGACCAGGTGGCCGACCTGTTCGGGGACCGCCTCGATGCCAGCATCCGCTATGGCCAGATGGCCGATTCAAGCCTGGTGGCACTGCCGCTGGCACCGGACAACCGTCGCACGCTGTGCGCAGCGCCTGCCTATATCGCCCGGCACGGCGCCCCGCGCACGCCGCAGGAACTGGCCGGGCACAACTGCCTGCGCTATGTGATGGGCGAGCAGACTTACGAGCGTTGGGGGTTCATTACCGCGCAGGGGCTACAGACCGTGGCGGTGACCGGCGACCGGGTCAGTGACGATGCCGATGTGGTGCGACGCTGGGCCGTGGCTGGGCTGGGGGTTGTCTACAAGTCGCGGTTGGATGTGTATGAAGACCTGCGCACCGGGCGCCTGGTGGAACTGTTCCCGCAAGGCTACGGGCTGCCAGCGCCGTTGCACCTGGTGTGCGTGCATCGCCAGGCGTTGACCCCGGCGTTGCAGGCGTTGCGGGCGTTTCTGCAAGCCCGGTTCGCCCAGCTTCAACCACTGCCGGGCGCCCCGTAGCCGCCGTTTAGAACCCTTCGAGGACGATTTTGCCGCGAGCCTTGCCGCTTTCGATCAAGGCATGGGCGCGGCGCAGATTGGCGGCGTTGATTTCGCCAAAGTGCTCACCCAAGGTGGTTCGCAGCACGCCACCCTCGATAAGCCCGGCAACCCGCTCCAGCAATTGGTGCTGCTTGATCATGTCGTCGGTCTGGTACAGCGAGCGGGTGAACATCAACTCCCAGTGCAGCGACAGCGATTTGCGCTTGAGCGGCACCACATCGAGGCTGGCGGGGTCGTCGATCAGCGCCAGCCGGCCTTGGGGGCGCAGTGCGTCGATCAACTGGGCAAAATGCCGGTCGGTGTGGGTCAGGCTGATCACCAGATCCACCTCGCCGACACCCGCAGCCTGCAACTGCTCGCCCAGGGGTTGGCTATGGTCGATGACATGATGGGCACCAAGCTCGCGCACCCAGCTTTGGGTTTCTGGGCGCGACGCGGTGCCGATGACGGTGAGGCGGGTCAGTTTGCGCGCCAGTTGCACAAGCATCGAGCCCACACCCCCTGCGGCGCCGACGATCAGCAGGCTTTGCCCCTCGCCACCCCCTTCGGCAACGCCCAGGCGGTCGAACAGCAGCTCCCAGGCGGTGATGGAGGTCAGCGGCAGCGCAGCGGCGCTGGCGTCGTCGAGGCTGCGTGGTTTGTGCCCGACAATGCGTTCATCCACCAGGTGCAGCTCGCTGTAGCTGCCTGGGCGGTCGATGGCGCCGGCGTAGAACACCTCATCGCCCGGCTGGAACAGGCTGACCTGGTCGCCAACTGCGCGCACCACGCCCACGGCGTCCCAACCCAGCACTTTCGGCGCTGCAGTGCTGCCGCTGCCGGCCCGGACCTTGGTGTCGACTGGGTTGACTGCAATGGCGCGCACTTGCACCAGCAAATCCCGCGGCCCCGGCGTTGGGTCGGGCAAGTCGGTTTGGTAGAGGGCGGCAGGGTCGTCGATGGGCAGGCCGTGCTCGGTGAAGACAATCGCTTTCATGGTGAAGGTTCCTCGGTAGGGATGGAGAAACCTTAGCCGTGTGGGGGCACGGGTAAAACAGGGTAATCAGCGCAAGAGTTTCGCCGATTCATTGAAAATGCCGACCAACCCCATCGCCGCTCAGCCGGCGATGGGGTGGTGGGTTTCACTGGGGTGCCAGCGGGTCGTCCTGCGACAGCAGTGCCCGGGCCAGTTCTTCGTCGCTGACTTGCATGCCAGGGTTGTCCTGGCGGGCCTGTTGCAGCGCGGACTCCAGATAGACACCACGGATGGCACCGCCACTGGCGACAAAGGCGCTGAGCTCGTCACGGGCAGGGATGATCCGTTTGTCGTCCTTGAAGGTCGAATACAGCGAAGCGGAAACCCCGGCCGACGTGGCGACATCACCAGCATCGACGCGGGCGAGGGCGGCGCCGGCAGGGAGCAGGAGCAGCAACGAGGGGACGAGCAGTAAGTGGCGCATGGGTAAACCTCCGGTTGGGTGAAGCCAGGGGAACTACTGCACGAGATTTGAGCAGTGCGCGCGGGGCGGAGTTCCATCGCTGTGCCGGGTGGCGGCAGACCGCGCTGGCAGCGCAACCGGGCTGCTGGGTGCAGCCCGGCCCGAGGTTCAGTCTAGCTGCAGCCAGATCGGCGCGTGGTCCGATGGCTTTTCCATGCCGCGCAGTTCGTAGTCGATGCCTGCTGCGCGCACCCGTGGCAGCAGCCCTTGCGAGGCCATGATCAGGTCGATGCGCAGCCCGCGCTTGGGCTCATCCTCGAAGCCACGGCTGCGGTAGTCGAACCAGCTGAAGCGGTCGGCGACCTCCGGGTGCAAGTGGCGGAAGCTGTCCACCAGGCCCCAGGCTTTCAGGCGCTCCATCCATTCGCGCTCTTCAGGCAGGAAGCTGCATTTGCCAGTCTTCAGCCAGCGCTTGGCGTTATCGGCGCCAATGCCGATGTCGCAATCTTGCGGCGAGATGTTTACATCGCCCATGACCAGCAGTGGCTGGTCGTTGCGGAAGCGGGTTTCAAGCAGGGTTTGCAGGTCGCTGTAGAAGCGCTGCTTGGCCGGGAACTTGGTGGGGTGGTCGCGGCTTTCGCCCTGCGGGAAGTAGCCGTTCATCACGGTGATCGGGGTGCCGTTGGCATCGGCGAAGGTGCCCCAGATGAACCGCCGCTGGGCGTCTTCTTCATCACTGGCGAAGCCTTTGTGCAGCTCCAGCGGGGCGTTGCGCGACAGCAGTGCAACGCCGTAATGGCCCTTCTGGCCGTGGTAGTGCACGTGATAGCCGAGCGCCTCGACGTCTGCCAGCGGGAACTGCTCGTCGCTTACCTTGGTTTCCTGCAGGCCAATCACGTCTGGCTGATGCTTTTCGATCAGTGCCGCCAGCTGGTGCGGGCGGGCGCGCAGGCCGTTGATGTTGAACGAGACGACTTTCATGGAAAGGCAATCCTGGTAAAAGCCGCCGATGCTAGCCGACATCGGCGCCTGCGGCCAGCGTGGCAGGCGCAGGCGGGCGCTGCTAACGTGCTCAAAGAGGTGAACCAAGCAGGGTCTTGCACCTCCAAGGGACACACGCCATTCCAGGAGGATAGCCCGCAATGCCCCAAGCCCCGGCCCGTATCTGCATGCTCGACGAGGGCTACGCCCGCGAAGCGCGCTCGTTGCTGTACCACGCTTACCGGCATGAGCCCACTTATGCCTGGCTGTTCGAGGGCCAGCGCCCCGGGTTCGAACGGCGCTTGCGGGTGGTCATCCGCGAATGGCTGCGCCAGCATTTCTATTTGCAGTTGCCGGCCATCGGCCTGCTGGTCGACGACCGCCTGGTGGGCGTCGCGCTGATCGTGCCGCCGCAGCGCAGGCTGGGTGTTGCCGACAGCTGGGCCTGGCGCCTGCGCATGATGCTGGGCACCGGCCTGCGCTGCACGCGGCGCTATCTGGATTACCAGGCGGCACTGGCCAGTTGCCTGCCGGCTGAGCAGGTGCACATGCTGCCGCTGCTGGGTGTGCACCCGCAGTTTCAGGGCCAGCATTACGGTGAGCAACTGTTGCAGGCCGTTCACAACTGGTGCGCCGAAGACCCCGACACCCAAGGGGTGGTGCTGGATACCGGCAATGCCCATTACCTGGGCTTCTACGAGCGCCAGGGCTATGAAGAGATTGGCGAAATTGCTGTGGGGCCTATTCGCGAGCGGGTGTTTTTTCACCCCAACCCGGCCTATGCCGCGGCGACGATAGTGTGACTGAAATTTCCGGCGGCGCCTTTGCCCGCCTCGCTCTGGTAGCATGCGCCGCATGACGTATTCAGGAAGACTTGGCTGGGGCCTGTTGTTACTGGCCGCCAGCTCCATGGCATGGGCCCAGAGCGAATTGCTGGTGCGGGTAAAACCGGCCAACAAGGCGCTCAAAGGCAATATCGAAAACTACATCGGCAGCTTGGGCGAGCGCGACGAAGACGCGTTGCTGCGCTTCAGCCGTGGTGCCGAAGAGCAGGCGCGCAAGGCTGCCCAGGCGCTGGGGTATTACCAGGCGCAGATCGAGACTGCAGTGCATCCCCCGGCCGAGGCCGGCAAAGGCCCGCAGTTGGTGATCCGGGTGCAGGCGGGCGAGCCTGTGCGCCTGCGCAATGTCACCGTGCGCATCGAGGGGCCGGCAAGCGAGCTCAAGGCGTTTCGCATTCCCGACAGCAAGGCGCTGCGCCCCGGTACGCCGCTTAACCATGGGCGCTACGAAGATGCCAAGCGGTTGATCCAGAACCAGGCCTCGCGCTATGGGTTCTTCAGTGGCCGCTTCGAACGTCAGCGCCTGGCGGTGGACCCCAAGGCAGGCGTTGCCGATATCGAACTGGTCTACCAGAGCGGCCCGCGCTACCGGCTGGGGGCGGTCACCTTTGGTGGCGATACGCCACTCGATGATGACCTGCTGCAGCGCATGGTGCCATTCAAGCCGGGCACCCCGTATGACTCCGAGCTGATCGCCGAGCTTAACAACGACCTGCAATCGAGCGGCTATTTCGAAGGCGTGCGGGTGGATGCGGCCCCCACCGCGGCGGTGGGCGAGCAGATCCCGGTAGAAGTCCGGCTGGATACCCGCAAACCGCGCACCATGGGCCTGGGCCTGGGGTTTTCGACCGACGTCGGGCCGCGCGCCAAGGCCAACTGGACGCGCCACTGGGTCAACGCCCAAGGCCACAGCTATGGCTGGGAAACCGAGCTGTCGGCGCCCCGGCAGAACGTCGGGCTGTGGTACGACATTCCCCTTGACCCACCGCTCACCGACAAGCTGCGCTTCGCCGGCGGCTACCAGAACGAAGAAATCTCCGGCACCGACACCTTGAGCAAACTGCTGACCGTCGGCCCGGAATGGCACAGCAAGCTGCCCAGCGGCTGGCAGCGCGTGGTGTCGCTGAAGTTCCAGCGCGAGGAATATCGGCTGGGCGACGACTCGGGGCTGAGTACCTTGTTGATGCCTGGGGTGAGTTATTCCTACCTGCGCAGCGACAACCGCATCGACCCGCACAATGGCTACCGGCTGCAATTCGACATGCAGGTGGCCAAGGAAGGCTTGGCCTCCGACACCAACCTGGTGCACGGCAATGTGCTGCTCAAGGGCCTGACCACCCTGGGCCAGCGCCATCGTTTTCTGGGCCGCGTGCAGTTCGGCGGCAGCGCCACCAACGGCTACCAGCAGAATATCCCGCCGTCGCTGCGCTTCTTTGCCGGTGGTGACCAGAGCGTGCGCGGCTACGACTATCAATCGCTGTCGCCGGAAAACAACAAAGGCGACCGCATTGGCGGGCGCTACATGGTAGCTGGCAGCGCCGAGTATCAGTACTCGGTTGCAGAGAAGTGGCGTGTAGCCACCTTTATCGACGAGGGCAACTCGTTCAATTCGCTGGAGCTGCCCAGCCTCAAGACCGGCGTCGGTATCGGCGTGCGCTGGGTGTCGCCGGTCGGGCCGTTACGCCTGGACCTGGCCCGGGCACTGGATGGCGACGGTGGTTTTCGTTTGCACTTCTCCATGGGGCCCGAGCTGTGATGCGCGTGTTCAGATACACCCTGTTCGGCGTTGGCGCACTGGTGCTGCTGGTGGTTGTGGCGCTGGCTGCGGTATTGGGCACACAGGCCGGCAGCCGCTGGGCGCTGGGCCTGGTGCCCGGGCTTGAGGTCAGCCAATTTTCCGGGCGCCTGGGCGGCAGTTGGCAGGCCAGCGCGTTGCGCTGGCGCAGTGGCGAAGACCAGGTCGAACTGCTGCAGCCTTCGCTGAGCTGGTCTGCGGCCTGCTTGCTGCGTGGTGCGCTGTGCATCGACGCATTGCAGGCCACCCGCATCGACATGGCTTTTGCGCCAAGTGAAGAACCGGCGGATCACACCCCGTTCAGCCTGCCGCAACTGAACCTGCCGCTGTCCATTGAAGTCGGCGAGGTGAAAGTCGGCCAGTTGCGCCTGGATGGCAGCGACCTGCTGGGCGATCTGCAACTGGCGGCGCACTGGACCACGGCCGGCCTGCGCATCGACAGCCTGCAACTGCGCCGCGACGACTTGCTATTGAACCTTGAAGGCGACCTGCAGCCACAGGGCGACTGGCCGCTGCAACTGCAAGGCTCGCTGCAGTTGCCCCCGGTGGATGGCCAACCCTGGCAACTGGCGCTTGGCCTGAAGGGCGAGCTGCAGAAAACCCTGGAACTGGATGCAACCAGCAGTGGCTACCTCAATGCCCGGCTCACCGGCCAATTGCAGGCCTTGGCCGAGCACCTGCCAGCTCAGCTCAATATTCGCGCCGATGCCTTCAAGCCGGCAGCAAGCCTGCCCGACACCTTGGCGTTGAACCACATAAACCTGGATGCCAAAGGCGATCTGCAACAAGGCTATAAATTGTCTGGCGCCGCGGCGCTGCCGGCCGAGCAAGGCGCGATCGCCTTGCTGTTGGCCGGCAAGGTCGACGCCAAAGGCGCGCAACTCGACGCCCTTGACCTTACCGCCAGCGAGTCCCAGCACCTTAAGCTGCAAGCCAGCGTTGACTGGCAGCAAGGGCTGAGCGCTGAGGCGACTGCCGACTGGCTGGATTTCCCCTGGCTGCGGCTGTACCCGTTGCAAACCCCGCCACAGGTCACCCTCAAACGCTTCAACGCCCAGGTGAAATACCGCGACGGCAACTACAACGGCACCTTCGATGGCGACCTCGACGGCCCTGCTGGCGCGTTCAAGCTGGTCAGCCCGTTCGAAGGCGATCTGGCCCAGGTGCGCCTGCCGCAACTGGCCCTGACCGCAGGGCAGGGCAAGGCGGCGGGCAGCGTTGCGCTGCGTTTTGCCGATACCTTGGCGTGGGATGTCGACATGCAGCTGTCGGCGCTGGACCCTTCGTACTGGCTGGCCGAGTTGCCGGGCACACTGGCAGGCCCGCTGCGCAGCCAAGGTGAGTTCAAGGCCGAGCGCTTGCAGCTCAAGGCCCAGCTCGACCTCAAAGGCCGCCTGCGCGGTCAGCCTGCGCTACTCAAGGTGGATGCCGATGGGGCAGGCGAAAACTGGACGCTCGGCAGCCTGGCTGTGCAACTGGGCGACAACCGCATCAACGGCAGCGCCAGCTTGCAGCAACGCCTGGCCGGTCGCGTCGACCTCGACCTGCCGCGCCTCGGACAGCTGTGGCCGCAACTGCAAGGCCAGGTCAAGGGCCGCCTGGACCTGGCCGGCACCCTGGCAGCACCGCAGGGCAGCCTTACCGTGCAAGGCCAGCAGTTGGCGCAGGCCGATAACCGCGTGCAGCAACTGAACCTGGATGCGCGGCTGGACAGCGCCCAGCGCGGTCAACTGTCCCTCAAGGCCGGCGCCATCCGTTTAGGCGAAACCGCCTTGGGCACGCTCAATGTGCAAGGCAAGGGCGATATCCGCCAGCAAGCTGCAACCCTTGCGCTGGACGGCCCGAAGCTCAAGCTGGACCTGGCACTGGATGGCACCCTGGCCAAGGGCGATTGGAGCGGCCGCCTGGCCAGCGGCCGTATCCAGGCTGGCGGCCAGGACTGGCAATTGCAGGCGCCGGCCAAGCTGCAGCGCCTGGCCAGCGGCCAGCTGGACTTTGGCGCGCACTGCTGGCGCTCGGGGCAGGCCAGCCTGTGCGGCGAAGACCAGCGCCTGGCGCCGGAACCTCGCCTGCGCTATCACCTCAAGCAGTTCCCGCTGGACAGCCTGGCGCAATGGTTCCCCAAAGACTTTGCCTGGGAAGGGCTGCTTAATGCCGACGTCAACCTGGACATCCCCGCCAGCGGCCCCAAAGGCAGCGTGCGCATCGATGCCGGTGGCGGCACGCTGCGCATCCGCGACAACGGTCGCTGGGTCGACCTGCCGTACCAAGTGTTGCGCCTGGACAGCACCCTGGCCCCGCGCCGGGTCGATACCCGCCTGGACTTCCGTGGCGAGCGTCTGGGGGAGCTGGCGTTGAACACGCGGCTGGACCCGCTTGGGCGCAACAAGCCGTTGTCGGGTGACTTCCGCCTGGCCGGGCTCGACCTGTCGATTGCCCGGCCGTTCCTGCCGATGGTCGAGCGCCTGGCCGGGCAACTCAATGGTAGCGGCCAACTGTCGGGCAGCCTGATGGCCCCGCTGGTCACCGGCAACCTGGCGCTCACCGGAGGGGAAGTCAGTGGCGCTGAGCTGCCGGTCAGCCTTGAAGGGCTGGCCGTGCAGGCGCAGATCGCCGGCGAGCGCGTACAACTCAACGGCGACTGGCGCAGCGGCAGCGCCGGGCGTGGCCAGCTGTCAGGGTATTTGACCTGGGGCCAGGCGCTGGGCATGGACCTGCGCCTTCAGGGCCAACAGTTGCCGGTCAGCGTCGAGCCGTACGCCACCCTTGAAGTGGCCCCGGACCTTGCCATCCGCCTGGTCAACGACCGCCTGGCAATCACCGGCAAAGTGCTGGTGCCCAAAGGCAAGATCGTGGTCCGCGAGCTGCCGCCTTCAACGGTCAAGGTCTCGGATGACACGGTTATCGTCGGCCAGCAGACCGAAGAGGGCAAAGCGCCCATGGCGATGGCCATGGACATTGACGTCGAGGTGGGGCGCGACAAGTTGTCGTTCAGTGGCTTCGGCTTGACCGCCAACCTGCTCGGCCATGTGCACATCGGTGACAACCTCGATACCCGTGGCGAGCTGAGCCTGGCCGACGGCCGCTACCGCGCCTACGGCCAGCGCCTGACCATCCGCCGCGCCCGGCTGCTGTTCGCCGGCCCCATCGACCAGCCGTATCTGGATATCGAAGCCATTCGCCAGGTCGATGATGTCATTGCCGGTATTCGCCTGACCGGTAGCGCCGAGCAACCGACCACGCAAGTGTTCTCGGAGCCTGCCATGAGCCAGGAGCAGGCCTTGTCGTACCTGGTGATGGGGCGCCCGCTGGGGGCATCGGGGGAAGACAGCAACATGCTTGCGGAGGCTGCGTTGGGCCTGGGGTTGGCGGGCAGTGCCGGGCTTACGGGCAGCTTGGCATCAAACCTGGGTATCGATGATTTCCAGCTGGATACCGAAGGTTCGGGCACCAGCACCAGCGTGGTCGCCAGCGGTAACCTTACCGAGCGCCTGAGCCTGCGTTATGGGGTAGGGGTGTTCGAGCCGGCCAACACCATTGCCTTGCGCTACAAGCTTAGCCGCAAGGTGTACCTGGAAGCAGCAAGCGGGTTGGCCAGCTCGCTGGATATCTTCTACAAGCGCGATTTCTGATCGTACTTTCGGTTCGCGCCGGCCATTGCTGGCCGGCTGCGAATCTTCTTTGCCAGCGTGGGTACAAGCCCTGAACCTTTCTCGGGGCGCTTGGCGTTGCTGCATCCCCTTCAGCGCGCAGGGCATTCCAGGCGGCGAATATTGCCGATCTGGCGCAAGCTCAAGCCGTACTTGTCAGCCAACAGGCTGCGCGACAGGCCGTCGGCGCTTTCTTTCTGAATCTGCTGGTTGCGCAACTGGCGCTGGAAGTGGTCGGCCTTGGGGATCTCCAGCGCCATGCCCGCGTAACGTTTGATCAGTGCGTCGAGTGCATCTGCCGGCAGTACATCGGCCAGTTTGGTGCGTTCGCGGTGCTTGGGAATGTACTTCGGCCGCCCACCAAAGGCGCAAGTCAGGTGATAAGCGTTTTCCAGGCCGATGCATTCGATCAGCGATTGCAGGGAGTGCGGCAGTTGGTTGATTTCGATGTTGCTGAGGTCTGGCATTTCCATACGAGGCTTCCTTCTGCGGGAGTGGTTTGACGCCACCGCCTTTTGGCGGGTGTGCGTCGCAAAGGCTCCAAGGGGATGTCCCTGTGACCTGGCTCGATTTTCGACCAGCACCAGAAAGCCTCGCTAGGCGCGATACGGACCGGGAGTTGTAGCCTCTGGGGCCCACTGTTCGCAGGGATTTGTTTCTCACCGTGTAGGAAATGCACCGGCCTCCATGGCTACAGGCACCGGAGCATCAGGGAGAAGGTGTTCCATGATGGCGGATAGGGTGCATTACCCTTGGTGGACAGTCGTCCAGGGGATTTTGTGTGTTTCTTTGACGTCATAAATCAGGCGCTATAATATTGATGGCCATCATATAGCCAGTATTCATTTGTCATCGCATGCCGTCACTCCTTCGTATAACCAGCCTCCTAATTATTTTGTTCAGCGTCCACCCATTGCGCGTCGCCCACGGTGCGCCCACACCGGGTGATACAGATCTGATTCGTGAACGGCAGGAGCGTCTGCTTGAAGAGCAACGCCGACGCTTGGAAGACCTCAAGGAACTACCGGGTTCTCCGTCTCATTCGCCAGATCACACGGCTCCCGCTGAGGCCAGGTGTTTCCCTGTTCAAGAAATAGAGATCAAAGGCGCCGACAATCTATCGGAGCCTGAGCGCGACCGACTGTTGAGGCCATACATCAATCAATGCCTCGGTGTTTCGCAACTCAACGCATT
>NZ_JABWRG010000094.1:0-19503 GCF_014268825.1 Pseudomonas sp. SWRI51
GAGCACCAGACAGGCTGCTTCGCGCTTGAACTCAGGGGTAAAGGTACGGCGTTGCTTGGTCATCAGACACCTCTTTGGGGCGAGCATTCTCGCCTAAATGAGTGTCCGGTTTCATTAGACCACTACAAGGTGGCGTGCCTATTCACGAGTTCAGTACGATGAGATCGTGTGGAGGCGAAGGCGAGGACGTGGACTCATAAGACATACCCGTTAGTCAGCCAAGTGCAGCCTTCCCAGGCGTTGGGGCCCCGGTGCAGGCCTCGCTGCGACTGGCGACGCATCGCCGTTCTCACGTCGACGACGCACGTGCGGGTAAGCAGTCGAGGCCAACGAAAAGCTTCCCTTACGATAAAACAGCTAGCAAGGTCCAAAATCACGAGATGCCTCGTCTATCTCAGTGTAAAATCTCGCCTGAATCTCGACTGCTGATACATCAATGAAATTATTAAATACTTACGACGATCGCGATGAAGCTGAAGCTGCTGCCGAAAAAATCACAGGCGAGAAGCGTTTGGCAAGTGAGCGCGATGCGACCGTTGTCATCTACAACCTTTTCGGCGTACCTTCCTGGGGAAATTTTCATCGCTTGGGCATGTACAATTTGCCTGAGCTTAAAGCTTTATTGGGCCATAGAGCCACATGGCAGCCAAGTCATCATGCACGCCATGCAGAAATTCTTGCCACGCTAAGCATTGTGGCGAAGAATTTTCGGATCGAGATCCCGAGCCATTGGCTCTGATCGATTAAGCCCCGCTTACAAAAGCCCTAGGCTAGGGAACGCTACATCAACCATTGCGCTAGGGAATGACCACAGCCTACAACCTACCGACTCAATTCAACCAAATCTAACCGGAACGTAGCCATCTCGAAGCAAGCTGAACGAAAGCAAAGCTCTTCGCTGCTCTTCAGCACAACTAATTAACCAAGCAAGCGTATTCGTTCTTTGTTAGCCCGCTTGATCTTCAGCCAACAAGACTCGTTCAGCCTCACCGCGAAAGGGAGCACTCTAATGCTTAACAATGCTCCCACTCCCCTGCTGACAGAAGTTTGAGTTTTGGTACTGCAGGCTTTAGACCGACCTCATTCAAGCACGACCTGAGTACCCTGTAAAAAGTGGTCAGGAGTTTTTTATAATAATGGTCAAAAATGGGCTATCGAGATATGCTTAGATCATCCAAGAACTCGGAAGCTGGTTCCACACCTGTGACAACAAGATCATCACGTGCGCGCGTACATGCGACATACAGGAGCTGACGTTCAGTGTCATACACCTCTTGTAAATCAGCATCATCGCCTACTGTTTCTATTCTTTCCTGTAAAGGAATCACGTCGTCATCACAAGCCATAATAACAACTGCCCGAAACTCCAGGCCTTTTGCTAGATGCATGGTGCCGATAGACACGAAGCCGCTCTCTGTGTCCACATGCTCATCTAGTACCTTAAATAGTAATCCGGCCGCTTCCACGGCTTGGGATGCGCGCTCCACCTGAGCTGCTGAACGAACAAATACTCCAAACTCGTGAGGTAAAAAGCCGGCTTGAGTACGAGCGCTTATCCAATTGGAAACGCTCTTAACCTCATCGCTTATCGTCTTCAGTACTTGAACAGTTGGCTGCGGGCCATTGAAAACCGAAACAGTCTCGCTCCTATTTTCGGTGATTCCGTCTACATCCGCCAATGAAGGACCCAACAAACGGTCTGCCTGTAGTCGAATTTGGTGCGAGGTGCGGTAATTGATGCGCAGGGTTCGCGAACGCCCCCGCACATCAACACCCAACGATTTCCACGAGAAAGGCTGCTGGAAGATGCGTTGCCCCAAATCGCCAGCAAAAAACAATGCATCAGGACGACTGCCACCAATTGCGGCGAGAAATCTAAGGTGTCCAACGCCAATATCCTGCGCTTCATCAACGATGGCGTGATCAAAGATGACCTTGCCACTCTCAGCAACCTTCGCGGCCAAAATCGTAAAGAGTTCCGACATCGTTACTAGGTTTAGTGCCTTTAGCTCGATCTGAACTTGCTCAAAGATGCTCCACAACACCTTGCGCTGCGCCTCAGGGAGGCGAGTCTTGCGACCAAGGCGCTCGACATCACGATAAGCTTCCCATCCCTTCAGTTGCCAGGAATCGACCACCTGCTCCCATTCGGTAAGCAAGAAGTGCAGGCTGAATTTATGACCGGCAGCAACCTGGCTGGCTGCATCGAGCAGGGAGCGGATCTGTTCGCGACTCGCAACGGAAGCCGCACCGATACGAGACTTATAAAGCCGCAGAGCTATCGTCTCA
Organism: Pseudomonas sp. SWRI51; assembly: GCF_014268825.1. Taxonomy (NCBI): domain Bacteria; kingdom Pseudomonadati; phylum Pseudomonadota; class Gammaproteobacteria; order Pseudomonadales; family Pseudomonadaceae; genus Pseudomonas; species Pseudomonas sp. SWRI51. The sequence goes on from NZ_JABWRG010000094.1 coordinate 2,290, forward strand.
AGCGAGTAAACGTCGATGCGCTCAGCCAAGCGGGGCTCATTGCTTAGCAACCATTTCAATTTTACCTGCAGTGCGTTCGCAAGCGTGTCGGAGAAGGTAGTCAGTAATACGCGTGCTTCGGGATTTTCCCGCACCAAGAACGCTGCACGATGCAAAGCCACTACTGTCTTACCTGTTCCCGCAGACCCGGAAACCCGTGCTGGACCGGAATAATCGCGCTCGACAAGTTGTCGCTGCTCTGGGTGGAGGAATACTGTCCATTTTTCCCAAGGGCAGTCGAGTGCACGCTGTAGCTCCTCAACATCCGCCATCACACGGAAGCGGCGCAGCGCGTCCGGGTGATCGAAGGGGCTTTTCTGTTCCGTGAGGAAGTCCAGTACTCGCGGCTTGCCACCAGTAGCGAGCTCCAGCAATGCTTCAGCTGCCTCGGTAGGCAGGTGATCCGCCAAGGTCAAAAGAGAGTTTTCAGTAGCCTGCCTTACATCTGCCAACCACTCCAGGGGGACCCCGTAGCTCAGGAGCTCATCATCGGACGTTTCAGAAAACAAAAGCACAGCATCCGGTTTTTGTCGCACGTACACCGGAACCAAGACTTCTTGAACCGTCTCGCGGATTTCAACTAGCTGCGCAGCTCCCGTCTTGGGGTGTGTTTCAAGCTTTCTCCGTTCGGCCCAAGCGTATGCCTTGTCGTGATGATCAACGTAGCACAGCAACAAGCTCGAGTTACTGCGATGGACGATGATACGAATGTCACTACTAACGCGCACAGACCAAAAACACTTGTCCTTCACCTTGTCGAGCTTGTGGAATCTCATGCCTGGATTGGAAGGGTTCAGTTGCAAATCGAAGGCCGTCGTTTTTACGGCCTTTTGCTCTTCACCCGCCAGGCGAGCCAAGCTATCAGTAAAAGTGTCCGCGATCAGGAAATCCATACCCACTCCACTAGTCTCCTTAAGGCCAGCCCGTGGCCATGAAATGCTCAGCTAACCTTAAATACCTTCATCACTTCATCGCCCAGGTGATTGATCACCTTAACGGCAATCCGGCCGGACTTCGGCTTGGGGAAAGGGCGTGAGATATCGCTGTTGAGCGAAGCCCAAGCTTCAGCGTCTATCTCGGCTTTTAGTGTGGTCTTTAGTGAGTTGTACGGATTATTCGCACCGAGGAAATAGGCATGGCGAACGAAGAAGCTTTCTTCATTGTAATCGGTGTCGATGAACCAGCAGGCTATGCCGTCAGCACCGTCGCTGATGACCTCACCAGTTTGCGGTTTGAAGACATCCACACCAAGCACTTTAACGTGTATTTGGTCGTTATCCTGGGGGATAAGCTCAATATCCGGCTCGCCGAAAATCACGAAAAGGTTGCCCTTCCCCGTATTCTTCAGATCCTCGGCCATGTGCAGGTCTGCGTTCATGCGAGCCTTAAGCACAGGCAATTTTCCGAGTTTGGCAAACTCAGTGGTATGCGCCTCAAAGTTAAAAGCACAGGCAATAAGAACATCGAAATCGGCGTCAGCAGCTTCACGTGCAGCGGCCACCAAATCCGCACGCTGCACGGTTCCGAATTCTGGGCCGATGAAGATGGCTGCGCGCTTCTCTGACTCACCTTCCAGGTAACGCCCTTCGGCGCACACCAAATCCCCCGGCCAGGGCGTGAGGGTCGTGAAGCTGATGCGGTCTTCCTTATGCGCCTGCTGTACACCAGCCTTTTTCAGATTCGTCAGAATTAGCTGCGGGAACGATTGCTTCGCTGCATAGTCAGCCCCCGGCTCAAGAAGGGAATCGATCAGCTCGTCGTCTTCATCCACACCTAGCGTGCGATGAGGAGAAAGACTTTCCACCGTAAAGGGACCGGCTACTCGCACGGCCTTCTTATTTTCGTAGGGTTTGTCGTAGAGGTACTCGAACGCAGCCTTGGCGGCAATTGATGCATCGATTTCCTTTTGCCGCGCGATGCGTGCCTGCCACCATTCAGCATGCAGCTTCTTGGCCTGCTCCAACCACTCCTCGCCCACTTCGCGCGGAATCTCCCATTCTTGCCAGGACTTCTTCAATAACCCGTTTAGTTGCTCGCGCAGCGGTTCCAACGCTTGCTGCCACTGCGCCCAGATGACATCAATTTCCGCATTATCAGCTATCGCCTTGAGCTTGATTCGCGGCACGCGCTCATATACGAATCCGTGACGGATGTTACCTTGGGTAGGCTGCGAACTTGAGGCGGTGCGCGTGACCTCGGCCTCCTTCAGTTGACCTTCGCGGGAATCGGCCAGCAGGTAGAAGGGATAACGAGCTCCCATAATGCGGGCGCGAGCCAAGGCAAGCGCGACACGGGAGGTATCCATCGTGATCCATCGACGGCCCCATTGCTCTGCGACTGTGGCTGTAGAGCCAGAACCGCAGGTTGGGTCAAGAACGAGGTCTCCTGGATCAGTAGTCATGAGAATGCAGCGTTCGATTGCTGCTGTAGCAGTTTGGACTACGTAGGTTGGATACTTCTCGCCGTGGATATCTCCCCAAATATTTGCTTTCGCGACTTGATTCCAATCTTCCCAGAAGACCACTCCACCAAGCGAAGCTCCACCTCCGTCAAACAGCCTATTGGCCTTCTCAATCCGCTTCAGTCCGTCATCGAGTCCAAATCGCCACTGCTTATTAACGCCGCATTTTTTCATTTTGCCGCGAAATGGGAAGTCGTCACTTCGCTTTTCACTCGGATGCTGGCTCACAATGGGATAATTAACTCGCGCCCATTTCCCACCACGATCTATGAGCGCCGCAATCTCTTCACGCCCTAGTTTAGATACATTGTGAAAAACCGTATCAGGAGTGACTACGGTATTAAACTTCGACTCACCATCCGGTGAGGTTCTAGCCTCGTAAAGATCTCGGACCTTTATCAAATCTCTGTTTCGGCAGTACCAAATCAGATAATCGAAGACCGTTTCGGTGGAAAACGTAGCACTCTTCTTCTTGAAAACGATTGTGTTTACGAAATTTGGTTCACCGAATACTTCATCCATCAAAGCACGGACGCGATGTACATTCTCGTCACTAATCTGAACAAAAATAGAACCTGAATCTGTGAGCAAGTCCCGCATCACAGTCAGCCGATCTCTCAGGTAGGTGAGATAGGAGTGGATACCGTCGCGCCACGTATCGCGAAAAGCCTTGACCTGTTCGGGTTCGCGGGTGATGTGATCAGCCTTACCATCCTTGACATCGCGGCTAGTAGTTGACCACTGGAAGTTGCTGTTAAATTTGATGCCGTAGGGTGGGTCGAAATAGATGCACTGCACTTTTCCGCGCAGGCCCTCGCGCTCGGCGAGACTGGCCATGACCTGCAGGCTATCCCCCAAAATCATGCGGTTAGTCCAGTTCTGGTCATGCTGATAGAACTCGGTCTTGTCCGCCCCCTTGGGAATGCCATTGAAATCGGAAAACAGGTCAGCAGTAGCTTGCCCTGCGTAGTGCTCACGCTCCCGTGTCTCGCGCAACAGTTCGTCAATCAGCGCCTTGGGGTGTACCTTTTCCTGAATGTAGAGCGGTGGGGCGTTGACTACGAGATCGCTCCAGTCCTGCTCATCTTTGCTTCGCCAAACGAGCTGTGGGTCTAGATCAGTGTTGCGTGGGTAGCGAATCTGCTTGGGCGTTGCTGGCTCCTGCACAAACGACTGTTGCTCGGCGGAAGGGATGTTCTTGCGCTTGGCGTCGTCGTGCTTGAGGGTCTCGATGGTCTTGAGGTCAGGTTGCTTGGCCATGGTCATGCTTTCTCGCTGTCGGCCTGCGCAGTGGCGGACTCGATCATTTCGTTGAATTCGTGTTCGATTTTTTCAGCAAAGTCGTGCTGCATCTGGAATACATCGGTGAGCTCAGCAAAAGCCCAGCGTCCGTAACTGCCGAGATGATTCACGCCGGGCACCCAATAGGTATCCATGGTGGACTTTTTTTCCACCGCGTCTTCGCCGCGATAACCCTTGATCTCGACAATTAGATTGAGCAGATCCTCAGGACCATGACCATCGTCGACACGTACGATGAAGTCCGGCAGGTATATGCGCATCTCCGATCCGTAACGGTACGGCACTTCCAAGCCAAGACCGTGGTTCTTTACGTAGGCCCGAACCTGCGGGTGACGCTCAGCGACGCGACAGAACTCAGCCTCCCAGTCGCTATCGAGGACAACCCAGTTGACGGGGCTGTGCTGAGAGCTAGTTTCCCAACGGCTGGTCTTGGAGGTATTAAAGCGCACATTTCCAGTTGATCCACTGGGGTTGTACGGATCAAGCAGCGCCTTGATGGGGCGCTCACCGAGAAAATGCCGAGTAATGGCCGCGGTAATCTTGTTGCAGGCCATATCGGCCAGTTCCTGATACATCAGTAGGGCTGGGTAAGTATCGCCTTTGCAGACGAGGCAGGTATCCAGCCATTCTTTGGTGATGCGCTTGAGCTGGCCGAATAAGTGGAGTTTGGGTGCTTCGCCGGGGTCTCGCCACTTGGTGTAAAGCAAGTGCTGTGTAACGTTGAAAACCAAGCTGGACGGGCGCATATCTCCAAGATGCTGAAGTGTCATGTCTGCCGACTCGCCGATGATGCCGGCATTTTGCGTTTGCGATGGGCCTACCAACGCGGGAGTAAGCACGAGCTTGGACTCATCGTTAAAATCAGCAACTAGTCGTTCTTCGGGCAGCTCGACTCTATAGCCTTCGACACGTGGAAAGATAATCTCCAGGGCATCGCGCTCGGGTCGAATCGCTTTGACCTGGACGGTTTCGCGCGGTGTGGAGGGCGTTGCAATGACGGGTTTGGCTGTGAAGTCGAAGGGGATGCCGAACACATCGGCATATTCGACGTTGAACAAGCCCTCGTCGTTTAGCTCGTAGGATTGACGACGCAGGGCGCGGCCAATGACTTGCTCGCACAGAAGCTGGGTGCCAAAGGCGCGGATGCCGAGAACGTGGGTAACAGTATTGGCATCCCAACCCTCTGTGAGCATCGATACCGACACAACGCAGCGGATTGAACCTCCGAGCTGCCCTGCCTTGCCGACCGTGTTCATGACCTCACGCAGGAGCTCCTGATCCGTGACATTGTCAGCCGCACGTGCATCCCCGCTGCGCTCGATGATCTCGCGGCGGAAACGCTCGATTTCATCGGCGGCCATACTGCGAAAGTTATCGTCAAGCGCATCACCGGCTTCGAGCTGTTCACTATCAATAAGCAGAGTATTCGGGCGCGACAGCGGATTACCGTGTTCATCGAAGTTACGGAACAGAGGTAAACGGCCGTTTTCTGGTGTGGCGGTACCATCTTCGTTTTTGCGATTGAAGCCAGAAATGTAGTCGTAGACCAGCTTGGAGATCGCGGTATTTTGGCAAACCACGATGAAGCAGGGGGGGACGCTGATCCCTGCATCCTGCCACTTTGCATAGGTCTTCTCGTAATGTCCGTAAAGGGCCTGCAGGGCTGTCTGCAGCCGTGTCGGTAGTTTGAGCGGATCGAGATCCTGCTTGGAGCCACGCCCTTTCTTGGGCATGTCCTTACGGATATTTTCCCACAGGTTGCGGAACATCGGCATCTCATCGCCAGTGATGTTTTCTGCAACAGGAACGCGCGGCAGCTTGACGATTCCGCACTCGATGGCGTCCATCAGAGAAAAGTCGCTCACCGTCCACGGGAACAAGGTACCCTCGACATAGCCAGAGCCGGCCAGGAAGAATGGCGTGGCCGACAGGTCTATGACGCGATTGACCCCCAGCTTGCGATTGACCGCCTCCAGCCCAGAAATCCAGAGGCGGGCTGCTTCGTTCTCGTCCTTGGCATACGCCTTGGCTTCTTTCAGGACTTCCCCCGTAAGCGGGTTGCCCTTGTCATCAATGTAATCATCATCCGACGCAGGCTTTTCGCGGTAGCAGTGGTGCGCTTCGTCGTTGATGACCATGATGTTCTTCATGCCCATCAAATCCGACATAACGCGCTGAATCATCTGCCCTTCAGTTTCAAGCGTTTGGAGCTCATTACCAGTTCGCCCCTTGAGCAACTGCCTGCCACCCTTTGAAATCTCAATGCGTTCGCGCAGCTTGAAGGTGTGATAGTTGGTAATAACGATCTTGGCTCGGGCAATGTCATCAAGCATGTCACTTGGAACAAGCTCACGTTCCTTGTAGTAACTATCCGGATCGTTGGGCTGCAGCACACGCAGGCGATCTTTGATGGTGAGACCTGGGGCACAGAGCAGAAATCCGCGCGTGAAGCCCTTGCTTGCAGGATTGCGCACCGCGTTAACGGTTTGCCAGGCAATGATCATCGCCATAACTGTCGTCTTCCCGGCCCCCGTAGCGAGCTTTAGCGCCAGGCGCATCAGTTCGGGGTTAGCGTCCTTGTTGGCAGCCGCAAGATGCTCCAGCAGTTCTTTCCCATATCTAGATAAGGGAGCGACCTCGGAAAGCCAAATCGCCGTTTCAACCGCTTCGACTTGGCAAAAGAACGGGCGCACACCATGAAAGTCGTGATGCCGCCAATGCTGGAGCAAGCGTGCCGTTTCGGGGGTGACCTGCCATTGGCTTGCTGGCAGCGCACGCCACGTGTCTACATGACTACGAACCTTATTGATGATCGAGGTGGGGTCGTACTGCTGCTTGCCAGTAGAAAGTCCCTTGCCTTCGTCAAAGAGGAAGCCTACCTGTTTCGGGGTCGCTTTCTGCTTCTTGGGCTTTGGAATCGGTGTGATGAACTGCGCTTTTCGCCGATCCTCAACAACCTTCTGAGTCGGTTGACCTGTCTCGTCTAGCTCCCAATGGCGGGCAGGCCGCTGATACGGTGAATTCAGGATCGGGCGATCGAAAAACGGATTCGACATAAATAAAACCTGCGCTCCTTGGTCTTGTCGTGCAGCTGAGCAACGTGCTGTTTACGAGTTGCGTTTCAACCGTATCGGCCCATACCTGGGTAGAGCCTTGCGCGCCCATTACCTAAATGAGCGAAGGATAACTGTTTGTAATGCCTAATTGACAGCAGATTGACTACTGTCGTTGGGATTCGCGGCAGCCCGTGCCCTATGACATCGAACGCATAGTGACGAAAAAGCCAAAGCCACCAATGGTAGGAACACATCAAGGCCGGTGTTGGCTGCCAAGCCCACCGAGCGGACTGTTGATATCCGCTCCCGTCTGAGCTTTTAGACGCGATCGTCTGTTAGCGCTTTCTACCATCCTCGACAGAGACGCCTCTGTTGGCCCGTTCACAGGTATTGAGCACCATCTGGCCTCAAGCGAAGCTGCTGAGGGTCGTTGTCGAGATACTTCACCCTTTTGTGGACATGGTGCTGAAACGAGCGATCACTCTATTGGATGCGACCGATGCCATACTCGTCTCCGTATTTTTCCCATCGAGCTACTAAGGGTCCAACACCACGAAACGATGTGGCACATTCAGATGCCCGCAACAATCCTGCCATCCGGGCTGGCTCTGGGACGGAGCATCCAATATCAGCGTCGAGCAGGATGCTGGCCGACACAGCGAAGGTAAAGGCCAAGGGCGTCAAGAAGGCCATCAAAACAGCTGTGCCGAGGTAGGACTTCCTCCAGATGAGGAAATGACAACGCCTCACTCGATTAAAAAACTCAGTCATCAGATCACTGCATCGACATCCCCACCATGAAGATTCAAACCATGTCATTGCAGTGCCTCCCACCGCCCCCCAAAGCTGCTTCATTGCACCATGCAATGAAGATCGCAACTGAGATGGTGCTATTGCTCCTGGCGCCAGTACTACCGCTGCAGGTGGTCAGGCTGGCGTAGTAGCTGTTGCCGTTGCTGCTCCATCGCCCCAGTTCAACGCGTAACGTCAAAGCACGACTCTGCGAAGCCACTTCCAATCAGCTTCAGAGTACTGACATCAGATTTTCCAACGCGGAATTCCAAAAGGTATTCCATAGAAAACTCTAAAAAAAATATCTTTTACTTTCAATTAAGTAAGCACTCTATTCAGATGACCCCGGCACGTAAAACGAAGACGGCGTCTTCAAACGTCTCATCTCGCCCCCAAAAGAAACCCCGTTATGCCGTCTTGGGCAGCCGATATGCGGATGATCAACGGCACTTGTCCCTTGATCTCTCGCTGAGTCTCTTGGTACTGCGTCTATAGATCCCACCGATCCGGTCACAGCCCACATACGCATGCACTCGTTCGCAAAACCTACCCAAGCAAGGCCGCCCGTCCGCCGTTCACATCTCCACCATTCTTCGCCATAACCCCCGGAAGCAACCACGCGCGCCTAGACAACCCCCAGCTGAATCCCTGCGTCGACCCCATCCTCAAGCAGAAGCCCCGCCCCCCCTGTTTCGACCCACTCCATACAAGCCCTCAACGCCCCCGCCTCCCTCCTGAAAAAAGATCAAACCTGTACAAAGAACTTTTCCTGTACACCCACACTCATACGGATTGATATCAAAACGTCACTACGCACCACCCTCCCCCAAGAGAGTCCACCGTAGCGTCCAGCCAGGCCCTGAAGAGTAGCCCCCACCATGTTCTCCACCCTCACCATCTCCAAAAAGCTCTACACCGGTTTCGGCCTTGTCCTACTCATCATCGCCGTCCTTGTCCTCTGCGCCCTACGAGGCTTCGACCAGGTCAGCACCAGCGTCAAACGCAACATCCACAGCTACGAAGTCCTAAACCGTTCAACCAGCATCCTCAACAGCCTGGTAGACATAGAAACCGCCATGCGCGGTTTCGCCCTAACCGGCCAGGACAGCTTTCTAGAGCCCATGGTCAAAGGCGAGGAAGTCTTCGCCGACTCCCTCAATCGAGTGAAAAAAGCCACCGCAGACAATCCGCAGCAGCAAGCCCGGCTGGATCGCCTGCAACAGGTCTACCAACAGTGGCTGCAGCAAGACATGCAAACCAGCATCAACTTGCGCCGTGAGGTCAATGCCGACCGGGCGCCGCTGACAGCCCTGATCACCCAAATCAGCTCCGGGCAGGCCAAAGCCAAGATGGATGCGATGCGAGTGGTCATCAGCGAATTCCAAGAGGCCGAAAAAGCGCTGCAGGACGAGCGCACCCTTCTGATGAATCAATCCAAATCCACGGCATTTACCATCCTCATCGGGGGTGGGTTGGCCGCGGCGGTTTTGGCAGTGCTGATCGCCTCGTTCCTCGCCAGCACCATCAATGGCCGCCTGGCTGAGGCTGTCACGCTCGCGCGCAATATTGCTGATGGGCGCCTGGACAATAAAATCGAGCCCAAAGGCAATGACGAGGTCAGCACGCTGCAACATGCCTTCGTCGCCATGCAAGGCCGCCTGCGCAGCATGATTCGCGAGATCAGGTTCAGTGCCGAGCAGTTGGTGGGGGCTGCGGACAGTATTTCGACGGCATCGCTGCAACTCTCGGCGTCCGCTCAAGAACAATCCCACTCGGCGTCGTCCATGGCGGCCACGGTGGAAGAGCTGACGGTGAGTATCAATCATGTTTCGGACAATGCTGTCGAAGCCCATGCGCAGTCCACTGAGTCTGGGCGCCAGTCCAGTGAAGGGGGCAGTGTGATTCAGGAGACGCTTGAACGCATGAACCTGATTGCGGACACCGTAGAGGCGTCCGCCAGCCAGATCAGCGACCTCGACAGCCATGCTGAGCAGATCAGCAGTATCGTCAGCGTCATTAAAAGCATTGCCGAGCAAACCAACCTGCTTGCCCTGAACGCCGCCATCGAGGCCGCTCGCGCAGGTGAACAGGGCCGTGGGTTTGCGGTTGTGGCCGACGAAGTTCGCTTGCTCGCACAACGTACGGGCAACTCGACCCAGGAAATCACGGAGATGGTCAAGCGCATCCAGACCGGTACGCGTGATGCTGTGGGGCAGATGGAGGTTGGCGTGCACCAGGTGAAAGGCGGCGTGGAACTTGCGCAACGTGCGGGGGATGCGATCGTCAATATTCGTCAGTCTTCGGGTGACGTGGTGCGGATGGTGGATCAGATTTCCCTGGCGCTGCGCGAACAGACGGCCGCAAGCCAGGATGTGGCGCGCAATGTGGAGCGGATTGCACAGATGTCCCAGCAAAACAGCCAGGCCGTGGAGCAGACGACTGAAACGGCGACCACCTTGCAGCAGCTCGCGCAGGGGCTGCATAAGCAGGTGAATGTCTTTCAGCTTTGAGTTAAGTGGTTCTGATCGGCAGAAACGTGCGCTGAAACGTCAATGATCGTGACCCTAACCCGATCAAGGTCTCAACTCAGACCTTGATCCGCTTGAACCACTGGTTCACACGCTCGCAGTCGAAGGCTTTCGGGTCGAATGCCTCCCCATGCCATTCCATCATGGCGTCGTGCTCGGGATGCTCGGGGTTGGCCATCGCCTCCAGGAACTCTTCGTAACCTGCCGCTCCACCTACGTCCTCCGGTGGGCATGCGTTGGCGCCGTCGATGCAGTATGGCAGTTGAGGGCAAGCAACTGCCGGGAGCGCTTTCTCGACCTTGATGCTGTGGTGCCAGCTGTCGCCGAAGTCGTAGACATAGTTAAACGTCTTCTTACCCTGCAGTGCCTTGATCAGCGTCTTGCGAGCTTCCGGATTCACGGGCGGCCCCCACCCGCCGGGTGCGGGGGTGCCATATTTTTCGCCGGCAATTTCAAACTCATGCAGATGACTATCGCTCCAGCCCATTACGGCCTGGATCACGTGATGCAGCTTGCCCAAAGTAATCTTTTCAGGGACCGCAAAACGGCGCCAGATTGTCGGTGTGATCCACTTAAGCTCGATGTGCAGCAGCAACAATTCAGGTGCAGGTTTGAGTGGGCTGACGGTTTTAACCATGGCTCAGGCTGTCTCGCAGTGTTCAATGGGTTGGCGGATGTTCCAAGGCTGGAACTGCGTCAGAACTGTGCAGGCCGCAGCTTGGAGATCGTTCGGCTGGAAGCCGGTCACAAGAGTGCAGACCGGATGCTACCGATTTTTTGCAGCGTGGTCAGTCAGACCGCATGAATAGGTACTGTGCGACTGTGCCTGCGCCAATCAACACCCTCCAGCAAGAGTGGCGACTGGGCACTACCAAGCAGGTTACGCTGCTAACCAACCCAACCTGGCTCATGAACCAGGTTGGCTGTGCATTTTTTACTCAAGACAGGGATCACCATGAGTACTGCGACCTTTCAGGAAAAAGTCATGACGTCCATCGACGTTATATGCGAGGCACGTAAACGCAAGGAGGCTAGAAGCACGCGCAATGCCCACGTCGACGGCCTAGCCGAAACCCGTAACGATCAAAATGCACCTACCGTCAGTTCCGAAGCGCGGAAGTTGCATGATTTCGTCAAAGGCAAAACCATCGGCAACCCCCATGTAAAGCCGCCAACGCTAGAAGAAATTCATGGCTTTATTTCAGAAGCCACCAAGGATTACCAATCGCCGCCCAAGGACATCGACGCAGCAATTGATAACGCCAAGGGAAAAGGCGCCGCACTTTCAGGCATCCTCCTCACCGCGTTGATGCTGGAGGACTGAGGCACCGCATTCCGCTACCTGCTATAGCTCAACTTGGCCGTAACCTCCTGGCCGGGCTGGGTGATCTCCCACGCCAAGCCATAAGCCCGAATGATTAGCCGCAACACAAAGGGCGCCCGCAGGCGCCCTCCTCGCTCATACCCCCCCAATCACCCAACCGAACCTGCCGCCACTGCCCGCTTGTGCCCGCGGGTAGTCACGATGCCCAGGAACGAAATCAGGATCGCCAGGCTCAGCGTCGCGCTCACTTCGGCGCGGTGCTCTTCGGTGTACATCATCACGCCCAGCGCGCAGCTGATGAAGATGATCACGCCCCAGGTCAGGTACGGGAACAGCCACATGCGGAACTTGAGGTCGGCGTTCTCGCGCTCCAACCGCCCGCGCATGCGCAGTTGCGAAATGGCGATCACCAGGTACACCAGCAGCGCAATGGCGCCGGAGCTGGCCAGCAGGAACTCGAATACGCCCTTGGGTGCGAAGTAGTTCAGCACCGCGATGGCCGCGCCGATCAGGGTGCTGCCGAACACAGCGGCCCAAGGCACGCCGGCGCTGGAGGTCACTTTCAGCATGGCCGGCGCGTCGCCGCGCTTGGCCAGCGAGTACATCATGCGCGAGGCGATGTAGATGGACGAGTTCATGCAGCTGGTCACGGCCACCAGCACCACCAGGTCGACCATCAGCGCGGCGTTGGGGATGTTCATGATCTCCAGGGCGCGCTGGTACGAACCCACCACGGCCAGCTGTGGGTCGTTCCACGGCACCACCGAGATGATCACGAAGATCGACAGGATATAAAAAGTACTGATGCGCCAGATCACCGAGCGGGTGGCCTTGGCGATGTTGCGCGCCGGGTCCGAAGACTCCGAGGCCGCGATGGTGACAGCCTCGGTGCCGATGAAGCTGAACATCACGGTGATGAACGCGCCGATCACCGCCGACCAGCCTTTCGGGGCAAAGCCGCCGTGTTCGTTGATCAAGGTGCTCAGGCCGCTGACTTCGCGGTTGGGCAGCCAGCCCATCAGGGCGGCGAAGCCCAGGCTGATGAAGCCCAGAATGGCGGTGACTTTAAGGATGGCGAACCAGAACTCGAACTCGCCGTACTTGGCCACGCTGAACAGGTTGGTGCCGGCCAGCAGCAGCACCGAGGCCAGGGCGAAGATCCAGCTGTCGATCTGCGGGAACCAGGCGTTGAGCACATGCCCGGCCGCCAGGGCTTCGATGGGGATCACCAGTACCCAGAACCACCAGTACAACCAACCAATGGTGTAGCCGGCCCAGCGGCCGATGGCCTGGTCGGCGTAGGTGGAAAACGAGCCGGTGTCGGGGTGCGCCACGGCCATTTCGCCGAGCATGCGCATTACCAGCACAACCAAGGTGCCGGCAACGAAATAGGAAATTATGGTTGCGGGCCCGGCTGCCGCAATGGCGTGCCCGGAGCCTACGAAAAGTCCTGCACCGATAATGCCGGCAATCGACAGCATCGTTACATGACGTGGCTTGAAACCTTGTGCAAGGTTGCCATCAGTTCCCACGGTGTTCATTGATCTTGTTCTCTTTTTGCTGACACAAGGAAGGGACGGGCAGGCGTAGGCGAACAGTATCTCCTTGAAAACACTAAGAATGACACGTCGCTCACGCTCTGTTGTTGACCTTCTTCACGCTTTACAGAGCAACGCACCGGTGAATACGGGGTTTATTTAATCCGCGACCGGCCGGTCAAAATTGTTCGAGAGCGCCGTGAAGGTGCGCGATCACGACAGGGGTTGCCGGTTCGCGCCAGATGTCGTGATTGGCATGTCTGGAAACGACAAGTGCCATCAGCGTGCCTTGTGTTGATGCCAGGCGAAAAAAAGCCCCGGTTTCCCGGGGCTCTGTTGCCGAGGCGTCTGCCTACGCCTGCCCGGTACGCTCGAAGCGTCGGGCCAGCAACAGGTAAGCGAAGATCCCTAGCACGCCATGGGCGGCCACGAACCACAATGCGTTGTCGAACGAGCCGGTGCTGGCCACGACATAGCCAATTACCAGCGGGGTGACGATGCCGGCAACGTTGCCGATGCCATTGAACACGCCGCCGCACAGGCCGACCATTTTCTTCGGCGCCACATCCGACAGCACCGCCCAGCCCACCGCCGCCAGGCCCTTGCCGAAGAAGGCCAGGGTCATCAGGGCGATCACGGCGGCGTTGCCGTCGACGAAGTTGGCCAGCACCAGGCTGGTGGACAGCGCCATGCCGATCACGAACGGGGTTTTGCGGGCGGTGGACGGGTGCACGCCACGGCTGATCAGGCAATCGGAGATGAAGCCGCCGAGGATGCCGCCGGTGAAACCGCAGATGGCCGGCAGCGCGGCGACCCAGCCGGCTTCCATGATGGTCATGCCGCGGCCTTTGATCAGGTAGATCGGGAACCAGGTAATAAAGAAGTAGGTGAGCGCGGTGATGCAGTACTGGCCCAGGTACACCGCCCACAGGTTGCGGCTGGTGAACAGCTGCGCAATTTCGGCACGGGTGGGTTTGCTCTTGGCGGTTTTGCGCTCTTGCTCAAGGTCTACCAGGGCGCCGCCTTCGCGCATGTAGTCGAGCTCTTCGCGGCTGAGGCCGGGGGCGCTGTGCGGCTCGTGGTACAAGCGGAACCACACCACGCTCAGCGCCAGCCCCAGCACGCCCATCCAGATGAACACTTGCTCCCAGCTCAGGGTGTGGGTCATCCACGCCATCAGCGGGGCGAACACCACCACGGCCATGTATTGCGCCGAGTTGAACAGCGCCGAGGCGGTGCCGCGTTCGCGGGTGGGGAACCAGCAGCTGACGATGCGCGAGTTGGCCGGGAAGGCCGGCGACTCGACCAGCCCGAGCATGAAGCGCAGCGAGAACAGTGCCACCGCCGCCGACACCCCGGCCAGGCCCACCCAGCCGACGGTGCCCTGCAGCAGGGTGAACAGCGACCAGAGGATCAGGCTGATGCCATACACCCGGCGCGCGCCGAAGCGGTCGAGCAGCCAGCCGCCGGGCACCTGGCCCAGGGCATAGGCCCAGGCGAAGGCCGAGAAGATCATGCCCAGCATCACCGGGTCCAGGCCCAGGTCGCTGAGCACCTGGGTGCCGGTGATCGACAAGGTGGCGCGGTCGGCGTAGTTGATCACGGTGATGACGAAGATCAGCGCCAGGACCTTGAAGCGATGGCGGCCGATACTTGCCACTATCGGCGCGGCTGCGGCGGCGGATTTGCTGTTCATGTGGACCCTCTTGCTTCTCTTGGGAAGCGATTGTTTTTGTCGGACAGAAGGTGGGGCTTTGTGGTGTTGCTGATGGCCTCATCGCAGGCTTCGCCAGCTCCCACAGTGATCGCGTCGCTGCTGATTTTTGTGGGAGATCACCCAGCCCTCCGGGCTGCGCTGTCGCGCAGGGAACCGGGCAGCGTGGGAGCGGGCTTGCCCCGCGATACCGGCTTAGCCGGTGCCATCCATCGCGGGGCAAGCCAGCTCCCACTTTATCCATGCAAATCAGATAGTTAGCGTTTTTTCTATAAGAGCTGGCGAAGCCTCCCATGAGGCCTTGGAGCTAGGTCACCCGGTTCGGCGGCACCTCACCGGCAAAGCGCGCCTGAAGGTTGCGCAAGACGATGCGCCCCATCTCCAGCCGGGTCTGCAACGTGGCGCTGCCCCGGTGCGGCTGCAGGCTGACCTGGTCCAACGCGCACAAGGTCGGCGGCACATAGGGTTCGTCGACGAATACATCCAGCCCGGCGCCGGCAATGCGCTGTTCACGCAGGGCCTCGACCAGCGCCTGCTCATCCACCAACTTGCCGCGCGCGACGTTGATCAGGTAACCCTGGGGCCCCAGTGCATCGAGCACCTCGGCGGTCACCAGCACCTGCCCGCCATCAGCCGAGGCGGCCACCACCAGCACATCCACCGAGCGCGCCAGCGCCACCAGGTCGGCTTCAAAGCGGTAGCCGCTGTCAGGCTGTTCATGGCGGCCGTTGTAGGCGATGTCCATGTCGAAGGCTGCGGCGCGGCGGGCGATGGCTTTGCCGACCTGGCCCAGGCCGATGATGCCCAGCGCGGCCCCGCTCACCCGGCGGGCCAGCGGCAGGTTCAGCGTGCCCCATTGCCCGTCGCGCACCAGCCGCTCGCCCTCGCCGAGGCGGCGCAAGGTGCTGATGATCAGGCCCATGGCCAGGTCCGCGACATCGGCGGTGAGTACGCCGGGGGTGGTGGTGACATCAATGCCGCGAGCGGCGGCGTGGCGCAGGTCTACCGCGTCGGTGCCAATGCCGCTGATGGCGACAATCTGCAGCGCTGGCAACTGGTCCATCAGGGCGTTGGAAATACCCTTCGCGCCGCCGGTGACCACACCGCGAATACGCGGGCCCACGTCGGCCAGCAGTTGTTGCGGGTTGGCGTGCTGGTACAGGCGGTGCACCTGATAGGCGCTGGCAAGCTCGGCATCAATCGCCTCGGGCACAGGTTGGGTCAACAGCACGTCGATGGGGGAAGCGTTCATCGTTGGCATCCGGCAGTTCGAAGACATGAGTCGATGCTAGGCCGGCATTCGATACAGGTCTAATATAGATGACGCATCGAATAATCCAGGAATTGAATCATGGAATTGCACCAGTTGCGCTGTTTCGTGGCCGTTGCCGAAGAGCTGCACTTCGGCCGCGCCGCCGTGCGCCTGCACATGACCCAGCCGCCGCTGAGCCGGCAGATCCAGTTGCTTGAGCATTCGCTTGGGGTGTTGCTGCTTGAGCGCAACAACCGCCAGGCGCGGCTGACGCTGGCCGGGCAGGCGTTTCTGGAAGATGCCCGGCGCATCTTGCAGATCAGCGAAGCGGCCAGCCGTTCGGCGCGGCGCATCGCCCACGGAGAGGCCGGGCGGCTGACACTGGGCTTCACGGCGGTGGGCGCCTACAGCATGATCCCGCGCTTGCTGGTGCATGCCGGGCAGACCTTGCCCGATATCGAACTGGTGCTCAGCGAGCGCATTTCGGCCACCCAGGTGCATGACCTTGAAGCCGGGTTGATCGATGTGGGGTTGGTGCGCCAGGTGCTGCCGAGCGCGCGGGTGGAGTATTTGCCGATTCACCGCGAGCCGTTTGTCGCCGCCCTGCCCGCCGGGCATGGGTTGACCGCTCGCGAGCGGCTGCGGCCGGGGGATTTCGATGGCCAGCCGTTCGTGATGTACAGCGCCAACGAAGGGCGTTATTTCCATGACCGCATCGCCAATCTGTTCGCCCGCCATGAGGTGCAGCCGCACTATCTGCACCAGTTGGGGCAGACGCATTCGATTCTGGGGTTGGTGAATGTCGGGCTTGGCTGCGCGGTGGTGCCCGCTTCGGCGCAGGCGCTGCGGCTGGAGCAGGTGGTGTTCAAGCCGTTGTTGGGGATGGAGCAGCAGGCGGAGATTTTCCTGGCGTACTGCCGGGACAACCCCAACCCGGTGCTGGGGGCGTTCGTGGCCATGGCCCGGGCGTTTTTCGCGGCGGGTTGATGTGCCCATTGGGAGCGGGTGAACCCACGTCGGTTTTCTGCAATCCTGCACCGGCCTCATCGTAGGCTCCCACAAAGACAGCGCCGAGCACTGATATAGGTGCCCGGCGCAGATTCTGTGGTTTTGTGAAAGCCTGTTCCCGCCAGACATATCTCCTTGTGGCGAGCTCCCTTGTGGCGAGCGGGCTTGTCCCGCGTTGGGCTGCGCAGCAGCCCCTGGGG
>NZ_JABWRG010000095.1:0-18394 GCF_014268825.1 Pseudomonas sp. SWRI51
CAGCCCTTTCGCGACACAAGGCCGCTCCTACACAATCAAAAGCGACTTGCCCGAAACCATAGAATCTCCCACAGAGACCGCGCCCAGCCTCGATATTGATGCCTGGCTCAGATCACTGTGGGAGCTGGCGCCAGCCTGCGATGGGCCGCAGCGCGGCCCCGCTGTGAAGATCAGGCGATCTTCTTCAGGCCTTGCTTCTTCAGCTCTTCATCACGCAGTTCGCGGCGCAGGATCTTGCCCACGTTGGTGGTCGGCAAGGCATCGCGGAACTCGATAGCCTTGGGCACCTTGTAACCGGTGACATTGGCGCGCATGTGCTCCATCACCTGCTCCTTGGTCAAGGTCATGCCCGGCTTGACCACGATGAACACCTTGATCAGCTCACCGGTTTTTTCATCCGGTACGCCGATGGCCGCGCATTGCAGCACGCCCGGCAAGGCCGCCAGCACATCTTCGAGCTCGTTAGGGTAGACGTTGAAGCCCGACACCAGAATCATGTCTTTCTTGCGGTCGACGATGCGCATGTAGCCGTCCGGCTGGATCAACGCAATGTCGCCGGTCTTCAACCAGCCGTTGCTGTCGAGAATCTCGGCGGTGGCTTCGTCGCGCTGCCAGTAACCCTTCATCACCTGCGGGCCCTTGATGCACAGCTCGCCCACTTCGCCCAGCGGCAGTTCCTGGCCGGCGTCGTCGATGACCTTGCACAGCGTCGAAGGCACCGGAATACCGATGGTCCCCACCTGGTTGGCCTCGGCCGGGTTGACCGCCGCCACCGGGCTGGTCTCGGTCATGCCATAGCCTTCACAGATGGCGCAGCCAGTGACAGCCTTCCAGCGCTCGGCAACACTCAGTTGCAGGGCCATGCCGCCCGACAGGGTGATTTTCAGCGCTGAGAAGTCCAAGGCGCGGAACGCCTCGCTGTTGCACAGAGCCACGAACAGCGTGTTCAGCCCGACAAAGCCGCTGAACTTCCATTTGCTCAACTCTTTGACCATCGCCGGCAGGTCACGCGGGTTGCTGATCAACACGTTGTGGTTGCCGATCAGCATCATCGCCATGCAATGGAAGGTGAACGCATAGATGTGGTACAGCGGCAGCGGCGTGATGAGGATCTCGCAACCTTCGTGCAGGTTGGCGCCCATCAGCGCACGGCACTGCAGCATGTTCGCCACCAGGTTGCGGTGGGTGAGCATCGCGCCCTTGGCAACCCCGGTGGTACCGCCGGTGTATTGCAGCACGGCAACATCGTTGGGCTGCGGGTTGGCCTCGGTGACTGCGCCGCCTTTGCCCAGCGCCAGGGCGTCGTTGAAACGCACCGCCTTGGGCAGGTTGTAGGCCGGCACCATCTTTTTCACGTACTTGACGACGCTGTTGATCAGCAGACGCTTGAGCGGCGGCAGCAGGTCGGCCACTTCAGTGACGATGACGTGGCGCACCTGGGTCTTGGGGACGACTTTTTCGGCAAGGTGCGCCATGTTGGCCAGGCACACCAGCGCCTTGGCGCCGGAATCGTTGAACTGGTGCTCCAGCTCCCGCGCGGTGTACAGCGGGTTGGTGTTGACCACGATCAGCCCGGCGCGCATGGCACCGAACACCGCTACCGGGTATTGCAGCACGTTGGGCAGTTGCACGGCGATACGGTCGCCTGGCTGCAGGTCGGTGTGCTGTTGCAGCCAGGCGGCGAAGGCGCCGGACAGCGTGTACAGCTCACCATAGGTGAGGGTCTTGCCCAGGTTGCTAAAGGCAGGTTTATCGGCAAAGCGATGGCAGGATTGCTTGAGTACGGCCTGGATATTGGGGAATTCGTCAGGATTGATGTCCGCCGTTATCCCGGCTGGGTACTTATCCTTCCAAAAATGTTCGATCATGGAAGCCCGCTCCTTCAGCAACAGCGAATTCGGTACGCGTCAATGCGCTTATTATTGATATGGAAAGCCGGCTTGCTGGCAAGCCGGGCATCCTCAGAAACGCGCCGAGAGTATCAGCTTTGCCAAGGGTCGCCTAGAGGCCGAAACGGGCTTCACGGTCACGAAAATGACTGTATAGCCAAGCCTGGTCACGAACATATTGCCCTGTCGCGCAGAGAACTGGGCAGCGTGGGAGATTCTATGGGTTTGTACCTGCCTGTTCTCGCCAGACACCTCTCCTTGTGGCGAGCGGGCTCGCCACAACTCTCTATCATTTCCCGCAGGATTGGGCCCCACCGCAATGTTGCGGTTGAGCACGGCCTCAGTGGGCGACAGCCTGCGATTGGCCGGAACGGCCCTGACGATCAGGCCGTGTCGCGCAGCTCTCGGCGCAGGATCTTGCCCACCGGCGTCATCGGCAGCGAGTCACGCAGCACGATGTGCTTGGGCACTTTGTAGCCGGTGAGATTGGCCTTGCAGTAGGCCTTGAGCTCCTCGACGCTGACCCCGCCTGCCCGTGGCACCACGAACAGCTTGACCGCCTCCCCCGAGCGCTCGTCAGGCACGCCGATGGCTGCACAACTGGCTACCTGCGGGTGGTTCATCAGCACGTCTTCGATTTCGTTGGGGTACACATTGAAACCCGAGACGATGATCATGTCCTTCTTGCGGTCGACGATGCGGGTGAACCCGTCCGGGTCGATGATCGCGATATCGCCCGTTTTGAACCAGCCCTCGGCATCCAGAGCCTGGGCGGTGGCTTCAGGTTGCTGCCAGTAGCCTTTCATGACCTGCGGGCCCTTGATGCACAACTCGCCGCGTTCCCCCAAGGGCTGCTCGTTGCCATCGTCGTCGATTACCTTGAACGCGGTGCCGACCACCGGAATGCCCACCGTGCCCAGGCGCGCCAGCTTGCCGTAGGGGTTGGTGCTGGCCACGGGTGAGGTTTCGGTAAGCCCATAGCCTTCGACAATACGGCAGCCAGTGAGCGCCTCCCAGCGTTCAGCAGTGGCCTTGACCAAGGCCGTGCCGCCAGAGTTGGTGACTTTGAGCGCCGAAAAATCCAGGGCCTTGAAGCCTGGGTGGTCCATCAGCGCCACAAACAGCGTGTTGAGCCCAAGCAGGCCGGTGAAGCGCCATTTGCCCAGCTCCTTGATAAAGCCTGCGATATCCCGAGGGTTGGTGATCAGCACGTTATGGTTGCCGGTCACCATCATGCACATGCAATTCGCGGTGAAGGCATAGATGTGGTACAGCGGCAGCGGCGCGATCATCACCTCCTGCCCTTCCTTGATCAGCGGCTGGCCGTCGGGCCCGTGTTGGGCAAAACAGGCCAGCACCTGCAGCATGTTGGCGACCAGGTTGCCGTGGGTGAGCATGGCGCCTTTGGCCAGGCCCGTGGTGCCACCGGTGTATTGCAGCACGGCGACATCATCGAGCACCTGCGGCACCGCCTGGTGCGACTGGCCGCGGCCCTGGCGCAGCACCTGCTTGAACGACACGGCCTGGGGCAATTGATAGGCCGGGACCATCTTCTTGAGCTTGTCGACCACGGTGTTGACCAGCCAGCCCTTGGCCGCGGGCAACAAGTCGCCCATTTTGGCCTCGATCAGATAGTCGATGCCGGTGTCGGGCAGCACCGCCTGCACACGGCTGCCGAACATGTTCAGGTACACCAGGGCGCGGGCGCCGGAGTCCTTGAACTGGTGGCGCATCTCACGCTCGGTGTACAGCGGGTTGGTGTTGACCACCACAAGCCCTGCGCGCAGGGCGCCGAACACGGCAATCGGGTATTGCAGCACGTTAGGCATCTGCACCGCGATGCGCTCACCGGGCTTGAGGTCGGTGTGCTGCTGCAGCCAGGCGGCGAAGGCGGCGCTGTGGCGCTCAAGCTCGGCGTAGGTGAGCGTAACCCCCAGGTTGCTGAACGCCGGGCGGTCGGCGAAGCGCTTGCAGGAGCGCTCGAACACTTCGACCACCGAGCTGTAGGCGCTGAGGTCGAGGGTGGATGGCACGCCCTGGGGGCGTTTGTCGTTCCAGAAGTCGGCTTGCATTTATTATTGTTCCTCTGCCTGGCGCTGCGATGAGTCCCTTGCCGTAACTGCAAAAAGGCGTTGTGCCGACGTTAGCAGGTCCCCCCCAGGTGGCAAACACGCCAAGTGCTGCCATTAACATTGTGAATCTTATTTGTGCCCTTCCTGCAATCTCAGCGGTTGTGCGTACACTAGTGAACACACCCCGCGGACAAGGACCGGCCATGCCCCATGACGCCTTCTGGTTGCCTGCCAGCGAGCATTGCAGCCTGTACGTGCACCAGTGGCTGCCACCCACACCGGTCAAGGCCGTGGTGCTGCTGGCCCACGGCATGGCCGAGCATGCCGGGCGCTACCAGCGCCTGGGCGAAGCCTTGAATGACGCAGGGTTTGCCTTGTTCGGCCACGACCAGCGCGGCCACGGCCGCACCGCCGAACCGGGCAGCATGGGCCTGTTCGCCATGCACAATGGCTGGGATGCCGTGGTCAACGACCTTGGCGTGCTGGCCCAGCACATCGGCCAGCAGTTTCCAGGCACGCCGCTGTTTCTGTTTGGCCACAGCATGGGCAGCTACATCGCCCAGGCTTACCTGCTGCACCACAGCGCCAGCCTGCAAGGGGCAATTCTCAGCGGCTCGAACTTCCAACCGGCACTGTTTTACCGCTGCGCGCGGCAGATCGCGCGGCTGGAAACCTGGCGCCAGGGGCCACTGGGCAAAAGTGCGCTGATCGATTGGCTGTCGTTCGGCTCGTTCAACAGGCCATTCAAGCCCAACCGCACGCGCTTCGACTGGCTAAGCCGCGACCCTGAAGAGGTCAACCGCTACATCGCCGACCCACTGTGCGGCTTTCGCTGCTGCAACCAGCTATGGCTCGACCTGCTGCTGGGGCTGGCGCGAATCAGCCGTGCCAAGCACCTGGCGCAGATCGATCCGAACCTGCCAATGCTGGTAATTGGCGGAGAATGTGATCCGGTGAGTACCGGCAAGCGTCTCACCCATCTGGCCGACGCCCTGCGCGCGACCGGCAACCGCCACGTGCAACTGCGCCTGTACCCCGGCGCCCGGCACGAAGTGCTCAACGAAACCCATCGCGACGAGGTCATGGCAGACATCATCGGCTGGCTGGAGCAGGCGCTGGCCCTTGGCCGCCCTGCCCGCAGTGAATGATTGCCGCCCTTTGCGCCTCAACCAGGAAACCTCGATGACCCAGGTCACCAACACGCCTTACGAAGCCCTCGAAGTCGGCCAGAAAGCCACCTTTGAAAAGTCCGTTGAAGAACGTGATATCCAGTTGTTCGCCGCTATGTCCGGTGACCACAACCCGGTGCACCTGGACGCCGAATTCGCCGCCAAGAGCATGTTCCGCGAGCGCATCGCCCACGGCATGTTCAGCGGTGCGCTGATCAGCGCCGCGGTGGCCTGCACCCTGCCCGGCCCTGGCACTATCTACCTGGGACAGCAAATGAGCTTCCAGAAACCGGTGAAAATCGGCGATACCCTGACCGTGCGCCTGGAAATCCTGGAAAAGCTGCCCAAGTTCAAAGTGCGCATCGCAACCAACGTCTACAACCAGAACGACGAACTGGTGGTTCAAGGTGAGGCCGAGATTCTGGCCCCGCGCAAGCAACAGACTGTCGAACTGGTAAGCCCGCCGAATTTCGTCGCCAGCTGACAGCAGCCCTGGCAACGCTTGGCTCGAACGCGACTCGGGCCAAGCGGCCCCCAAGGTTATGCCGGCGGGCTGGCCAGAATGAATTCGCGATACCCCGAAACAATCACGTACACCGCGAAATAGCAGAAAATCGCCGCAGAAAGTACGTAAGACCACGTCAGCAGCCGGTCACCGAGCAAGCGTCCGCCATGGCTGGCGATGGCGCACAACGACACGCACCAGAACAGCCCCGCCGCAAAGAACCCCGCCAGAAACAACCCGGCATCCAGCGCACTGTCCGCACCTGAACGTGAGATCAACACGCCACCCACTGCTGCGAACCACAAAATAGCGGTGGGCGATGACATGGCCAGGAAGATACCCCGCAGAAACTCGCGCCAGCCTGACTCACTGCGCACTTCGCTGCGGGCATCCATGTGCCCGCCGCGCCAGGCCGCCAGCAGCATTTTCAGGGCAAACCACACCAACAGTGCCGAGCCGCCCAGCCACAAGGCCCAGCGCACGCTTTCAAACTGCAAAAGCACCGTCATGCCGGCAAGTGCGGCGATCGCGTAGACAAGATCACCGACACAGGTACCCAGCCCCAGCCAGAAGCCGCGCAGAAAACCGCGCTGCATGGCCAGGGTGATCATGGCGATGTTGGCAATACCGATGTCCAGGCACAGGGACAGGCTGAGCAGAAATCCATTTGAAAAGGGCATCGGTCACTCGGGGCGATCATGGAAAGAGCGCGGATTGTAGGGAAAAACCCACGCCCTTGGCCAACCTAGCCCGCCAACACACGCGCATACACGGCCCGGTCGACGTTTGCCCCGCTCAGCACCACGGCCACGCGCCGGCCGCCCTGGCGCGCGCGCTCCTGCATCAGCGCAGCCAGTCCCGCCGCACCTGCGCCTTCGGCGGTGTTGTGGGTGGCTTCGTGGTACAGGCGCATGGCGCCGGCCACCTCGGCATCGCTCACCCGCACGATGCGCGCGGCATGCTCGCGGACCAGGGCAAACGCATCCGGGTGCGGCATGCGGCAGGCCATGCCATCGGCGAAGGTGTCGGCGCTGGCGGTGGTGACGATGCGGCCCTGCTCGAAGCTTTGCGCATAAGCATCAGCGGCGCTGGACACCACGCCGACGATTTCGGTGCGCAGCCCCAGCAGGTTGCGCGCCTGGATCAAGCCGCAAATACCCGAGCCCATGCCGATAGGCACATAAACGCAATCAAGGTCGGCAACGGCCTCGAACAACTCCAGCGCATAGGTGGCCACGCCGCGCACCAACTCGGCATGGAAGGACGGCACCATGGCGTAGCCACGCGCCTGGGCAAGCCGCGCCGCTTCTTCGCGGGCCACGTCAAAGTCGGCGCCGTGTTCAATCAGCTCAGCACCCAAAGCGCGCATGGCGGCGTTCTTTTCCTGCGAGTTGCCCTCAGGCACCACGATGACCAGCGGCAGATTGGCCTGGCGCGCGGCCAAGGCCATGCTCTGGCCGTGGTTACCCCGGGTGGCGGTGACCAGCCCACGCGGCAGCTCGCCTGCCGCCAGCAACGAACGCACATAGACCAGCCCGCCACGTACCTTGAATGCGCCGGTGGGTGCGTGGTTTTCATGTTTGACCCACACCTGGCAACCCAGCCGGTCAGCCAGCAGTGGCCAGGCGTGTTGCGGCGTCGGTGGTACGTGCTGATGAACGAAAGCGGCGGCTTCACGCAGGGCGGGCAAGTCGAACATGGCGGGCATCCTTGGTCGGTACGAGGTTGAACCGATGCTAAGCGCCGGGCATTGTATGGGTCCAAGACTATATTGCATGGGCGACAATTTCGTGTGGACCCCAACCCTGGCCGACGATGGCCAACCTCGCTACCTGGCGCTGGTGGCAGCCATTGCCATGGCTATCGAACGCGGCGAGTTGCAAGTCGGCGAACGCTTGCCGCCGCAAAGGCGCCTGGCCTGGGCCATGGGCCTGAACCCCAGTACCACGCAGCAGGCGTACCGCGAGGCCGCCGCGCGCCACCTGGTGGCAGGCGAGGTCGGCCGCGGCACTTATGTGCTGGCGGGCAGCAAGGAGGCCACGTTGTTTCGGCTGAAACAGCACGATCGGCTGCCGGGGATGATTGATCTTTCGACCAACGTGCCGGTGGTTGACCCGCACAATACCGACCTGCAGCACAGCCTGCGCACCCTGCTCGATAGCGGTGCCAATGGGCTGCTGGATCACTACCTGGGCCCTGAACAGTTGTTGCTGGGCCGCGTGCATGGCGCACAGTGGCTGGCCAACCGCGGCCTTGCGTTGCACCCGGAAGAACTGGCGCTCAGTGGCGGCGCCCAGCAGGCATTGTTGAGCGTGCTGCAGTCGCTGTGCTCAGCCGGCGAACCGGTGCTGGTCGAAGCGCTCACAGCCCCCGGCATCAAGGCCGCATGCCGCCAGTTGCACCTGCCGGTGCATGGCGTTGCGCTGGATGGGCACGGTCTGCGCGCGGACGACCTGGACCGCGTGGCCCGCGCCAGCGGGGCGCGGGTGCTGGTCTGCACGCCCACCCTGCACAACCCGACCGGCGCCTGCATGGACGAACCGCGCCGGCAGGCGTTGGCCGAGGTGGTCAGGCGCCATGGACTGCTGGTGATCGAAGATGATGTCTATGGTGCCCTGGCAGATCAGCCGCCGCTGTACTCGCTGCTGGAGGGCCGTGGGGTGTTGGTGAGCAGTTTGTCCAAGACCGTTGCCGCAGGTTTGCGCATGGGCTGGATCGTTGCCCATCCGACGCTGCTGGCACGCATCGACCCGCATGCCCAGGCGACCCACTGGACGGTCTCGCCGCTGAACCTGCGCATTGCCTGTCAGTGGATCGCCGACGGCAGCGCCGCGCGCAGGCTGGCCTGGCAGCGCCAGGAAATCGCCGAGCGCTGGCGGCTGGCACGGGCAGTGCTTGGGCGTGCGCTGGTCAGTACTGGCGGCCCGTCACCGCATGTGTGGGTGGGCACGCGAGCCAGCGCTGACGAGGTGGCGGCGATGTGCCGCGAGCGGGGCGTGGAGGTGGTGCCAGCGAGTGTGTTCGCAGTGGCAACGCAGATGCCCAGAGCGGTGCGCATAAGCCTTTCGGCGGCGGCGAACCGGGCACAGTTGAAGCAAGGGTTGGAGTGGGTTGGCCAGGTGCTGGCCGAGGGCTGAGTGAGCAGGTTTGGCCTCATCGCGGGGCAAGCCCGCTCCCACGCTGCCCAGTTCTCTGCACGGCAGCGCAGCCTGAAAGGGCTGGGTGATCTCCCAGAAAACTGCGCGCCTGGCATCACACTAGCGACCGGGCGCGGTCTCTGTGGGAGCTGGCGCCAGCCTGCGATGAGGCCGTAAGACACCGCATCGGCCCACGCTGCCTAAACCTCAACTCTGGCTACATCCCTCACCCATCGCCCGGTACTGCAAGGTGTGCACCCGGCCCTGGTGGTCTTCGTAGGTCATGGTGGCAGGCACCACTTCGCAGACGTTAGGGATGGTCGACAGGCTGATCACCCGCTTGATGTCGAGGTTGGTGGAATAGTCATATTGCTCCACCACTGGCGCCTGAGCGCCGCTGGCGGGGGTGGTGGCCGCGTCCGCGAAGGCGAACGAAGACACACCGACCAATGCAAGAATCAGTAGGGCTTTCATGATTTTCGAACCTTGATGGCTAACAAGCTGATCGCGTGACTTCTGATGCCGTCACTGGCGCGGAGAAGTTGTTGCCGAGGTGCAGCAACACGAAGTACCGATCCCGCTTTTGCGTACTGCGCTGGGGATAGGAAAAATTCTACGCCTGCCGAAAAATAGTTGAACCCCAAAGTAGGACATTCACCCTTGCGCCTTTTGCAACAATCTGCGACAAAGCCCCGCCAAGCCACTCAGGGCCCCGCATGCTGCCGCTGACCTGCACCCTCCTCCCATCGCCGCAACGCCGCCTGCTGGAGCAGCTCTACCGCCAGCACGGCTCACGCATGCGCACAGCCGGCGATGGCCAGCAATGGGTGGCACGGGCAAACGAGATTGTTGGCGGGCTCAACCTGACCCCGGTTGCCGAGGGCTACTGGCTGACAGGTTTGTTCGTGACGCCGCAGTGCCGAGGCCAGCAAGTCGCCAGCCGGCTGATTCACGCCGCCCTGATGGCCAACCCCGCGCCAGTATGGCTGTTCTGTGACCCGCTGTTGGCAGCGTTCTACGGCCGCCTGGGCTTCAGCAGCACCCAGCACCTGCCCGAGGCGCTGGCCTCGCGCCTGGCGCGCTACCAGCGCAGCAAGCCGTTGCTGGCCATGCAACGCGGTCAGTCCTCGGCGACATCCAGCCCGGGGAACAGCACGTCGGTGTAGCCGAAGCGGCTGAAGTCCTGGATGCGCGAGGGGTAAAGGCGGCCAATCAGGTGATCGCACTCATGCTGCACTACCCGCGCATGGAAACCTTCGGCAAGGCGCTCGACCGGGCGGCCTTGCGGGTCGAGACCCGTGTAGCGGATGCGCGTGTAGCGCGGCACCACGCCGCGCAGCCCGGGCACCGACAGGCAACCCTCCCAGCCATCCTCGACTTCAGTACCCAGCGGGGTGATCACCGGGTTGAGCAGGATCGTGCGCGGCACCGGCTCTGCGTCCGGGTAACGCTCGCTGCGCTCGAAGCCGAAAATCACCAGTTGCAGGTCGATGCCGATCTGCGGCGCCGCCAACCCAACGCCGCCGACATGGGCCATGGTTTCGAACATGTCGTCGATCAGTTGCTGCAACTCAGGGCTGCCGAGCATATGCGCAGGCACCGACGGGGCGATGCGCAGCAGGCGTTCATCGCCCATCTTGAGAATGTCGCGGATCATCGGTCGTTCGGCTCAGGGGGCTGGGGGTCGATAGGGTGGGGATGACCGAGTACGGTATGCGGCGCAGTGGCAGGCTCGTCGTGGAACTCCTTCTCGCCGGGGTTCTTGCCTTCAGCCACCATGTGCTCGATCACCGCGTTCATTTCGGCGCCCAGCAACAGTACCGCGGCCGAGATATAGAAATACAGCAGCAGCACGATGATCGCCCCGACGCTGCCATACATGGCGTTGTAGTCGGCGAAGGTCTTCACGTAGTAGGCAAAGCCCAGCGAGGCAATGATCCATACCACCACGGCCAGTACCGAACCTGGGGTGATGAAGCGAAACTTCTGCTCCACATCCGGCATGACGTAGTACATCAGCGCCACCGCCACCATCATCAAAATGATAATCGCCGGCCAGCGCAGGATGGTCCACAGGGTCACCACGGCCTCCTGCAAGCCTACCCGGGCGGCAATCCACTCCATCACCTGCGGGCCCAGCACCATCAACGCAGCGGCGGCCAGCAACATGCCGGCGATGCCAATGGTGTAGAACACCGACAGCGGAAAGCGCTTCCACACCGGGCGCCCTTCGGGCACATCATAGGCGGCGTTCATCGCGCTCATCATCAGCCGCACACCGGCCGACGCGGTCCACAGCGCAATCACGATACCCACCGACAACAGCCCGCCCTTGGACTGCTGCAACTGGTCGATCACCGGGTTCACCTGCTCCAAGGCTTGGGGCGGCAATACCAGTTCTGACTGCAGGCGCAACCAGGAAAAGAAGTCAGGCAGGTGCAGAAAGCCGATCAGGGCAATCAGAAACAGCAGGAAGGGGAACAGCGAAAACAGCATCTGGTAGGCCAGCGCGGAGGCGTAGGTGGACATCTCGTCGTCGACGAATTCCTTGACGGTGCGCACCAGCACGCGGTGCAGAGGCAGGCCGCGCAGGTCGGGGAAAATCATAGCGTCTCCTTTCGCCGCTTGATCATCGAGGGCTGGCCCGGCGTTAAATCGGGCCGCCGGTACAGGCAAGTCTAATAGACCCTACAGCAACTGTAAGTGCACAGCGCGAAGCAAAAAAACCGTCAAATGCATCGCGGGGCAAGCCTGCGGCCACAGATCACCCTGTGGCAACCGACTTGCCCCGCGATAAAGGGCACGCAATCAAGGCTTCTTGACGGCGTCCTTGACCTCACCCACCTTCTGTTGGGCTTCGCCCTTGAGTTCCTGGGCCTTGCCCTCGGCACGCAGTTTGTCGTTGTCGGTCACCTTGCCAACACCCTGCTTGATGTTGCCAATTGCTTCGTTGGCCAGGCCTTTCGCTTTATCCTTGGTGCCACTCATGGGATGACTCCTTGCTAAAGAGGCACGGGAAATCGTGCCGACAATGGATCGACCTTCGCACCTTCGCAAGAGTTTCAATGCGTTTGGCTGGCAACAGCCGAACGGCAAACAGCGGGCGAATATCGCACCGAATCCGCTGCCCAGACGCCGCCATGCAAGCGCCCTGCCCTAGAATCGCCCTCAGACAGGCCGCCCTTGCCGGCGCGCCGCATAACAACAACAGTGATTGGAACCTCGCCCCATGCGTTTGATGCCTGCGCTCGCAGCCCTTTTGCCGCTACTCCCCCTGCCCGCCCTCGCAGCCCCTGCCGCCGTGCAAACCCTGACCGTCGAGCGCTACACCGACGACGGCCAGCCCGGCACCCTGCGCTGGGCCATCGAAACCAGCAACCAGAACCCCGGCCACTACCGCATCGAGATCGCCGCCGTGGGCACGCCGCCCTATGTGATCAGGCCCTCGCGGCCACTGCCGGAAATCAAGGGGCCAGTCAGCCTAAGTGGCCAGCCGTGGGCGCGTGAAGGCCTGTATGTGGCCATCGACGGCAGCGGCTATATCAAGGACCAGGGCGTGCGCACCTGCCCAGGCGCGGTGCCTGGCCAGTTCGGCACCAACGTGCGCACCACCACCCAGCCGGGGCTGGTGCTGCGTGATACCCAAGGCGTACACATCCAGGGCCTGGAGGTGCGTAATTTCTGCATCGGCATCCTGGTCAACCGCGCCAGCAACAACGTCATCGAAGACAACCGCATCACCGCCAACAAGGGCGGGGCCGGGGTCATGCTGACCGGCGATGACGGTGCTGGTAACCCGACCGCCACCACCACCAATAACAACAAGGTGCTGCGCAACCAGCTGGTCGACAACGGCGACGGCCTGGAGCTGACTCGCGGCGCCGCCTTCAACCTGGTGGCCGACAACCTGTTCCGCTCCACCGCCGCCAACCCTGAACCCTCCCAGGGCATCGAGATTCTGCTGGGCAACGACAACAGCGTGGTGCGCAACCGCTTCGAGAACTACTCCGACGGCTTGCAGATCAACTGGGGCAAGCGCAATTACCTGGCGGGCAACAGCTTCACCGGCAACTCCATCGGCGTCAGCGTGACCGGCGAGGGCAACATCCTTGACGGCAACCTGATCCATGGCAACCGCATCGGCGTGGCGCTGCGCCCGGAGCCTGAGGTGACCGCCACCCGCCTGAGCGCCAACCGTATCTGGGGCAACAGCCAGGATATCCGCCGCTGCGAGGCCGGCGGCTCGTGCGTGCCCGACCAACGCACCGGGGCGATTATCTTCGGCGTGCCGGCCCAGGCTCACGCGCTGTATGTGGGCTCTCGCGGTGTCGGCGCGGACCTGCCGAAAAAGGACCAGACGATTATTTGCGACGCCAAAGGCGAGCCTGCGCCTTGCCAACCGCTGCCCAACCATAACCAGCAGCCGCCAACGCTGACGGCGCTTGACGGCAATGTGCTGCGTGGCGAGGTGCAAGGCCCTGCGTCGAGCCTGCTGCGGGTGGAGGTGTTTGGCAACGCGGCGGCGAATGCGACCGAGGCTGAGCAGTATCTGGGCGAGGTGTTGGTGAACAGTGATGCCCAAGGCCAGGCGCGTTTCAGCCAGGTGCTGGGGCAGGCCGAGGGGCTACACAGCTTTACCGCCACAGTGACCACGGCAGACGGCGCCACTTCGGAGCTGAGCCAGCCACTGCGCCGCTGAGCGTAGTGCTTGCCTATTGTCGCGTACCACAGTCTGTGTAGGAGCGGCCTTGTGTCGCGAACGGGCTGCGCAGCGGCCCCAGGATTTCGACCTCACTCAAAATCGTCGGGGCTGCTGCGCAGCCCGTTCGCGACACAAGGCCGCTCCTACGCCAATCGGCGACCCCGGCCCGAGCGGGCTTGCCCCGCGATCAGCAGAGCCGCACAATGTCGGGCCTTTCTGGCGTCAACCCGCAGGAACCTGCATGAAACTCGATAAACCCAGCGCCATCGCCCGCCGCAACCAGGCGATGAGCAAGCCGGTACTGACCAGTGCCAACACCTTGTTCGCCATCCTCGACAGCAAACGCAACCTGTGGTGGTTCGAAGTGCCGGTAGCGCTGCTGCGCAAAGGCCAGCCCGACTGGGTCAACCTGCTGCTGCACACCCCCGAAACCGATGAGTTGCAGCACCTGAAGGTGCCGGTCAACTTCCTCAAGGCTCATCAGGAGCAGATGGAAGTGCGCAACCCCGGTAAACGCCGCTCGACCATCAGCCTGGCACTGAGCGCCGACCGCGACTCACTGCTGCGCGACACCCGCCCAGGCGGCGAGCAGCTGGATTTCAGCACCTTCGTGCAGGCCTGATCAGGCTCGCTCGATCCGGTCGTCATGGATGACGATCAAGCCCTGCTTGAACAGCGCGCCAATCGCCTTCTTGAAGTTGCCCTTGCTGACATTGAACATCTGGCTGATGACCGCCGGGTCGCTCTTGTCGCACACCGGCAATACGCCACCGGCTGCATCCAGGCGCTGCATGATCTGCTCATTGAGGCCTTCAGCCAGGGCTTGCCCCACAGGTTGCAGGCTCAGGGCGATCTTGCCGTCGTGGCGCACTTCCTTGATGAACCCCTTCTCGTGCATGCCCGAGCGCAGGAACTTGAACACCTCGTTCTTGTGGATCAGGCCCCAATGGCGGTTGTTGATGATGGCCTTGAAGCCCATCGGCGTTTCGCCGGCAACCAGCAGCTCAACCGGCTGGCCGGCTTTGTAGTCGGCTGGGGTGGTGTCCAGGTAGCGGTCCAGCTTGGCGGTGGCGGTAGGGCGACGGGTGCGCTTGTCCAGGTAGGCGTGCACCACGCAGTAGTCGCCGACCTTCAGCGGCCGCGACTCTTCGGAGTAAGGCATCAGCAAGTCCTTGGACAGGCCCCAGTCGAGGAAGATGCCCGAGCCGTTGATGTCCTTGACCTTCAGGCTGGCGAACTCGCCGACCTGCATCTTGGGTTTTTCGGTGGTCGCGATCAGCTGGTCTTCGCTGTCCAGGTAGATGAACACGTTCAGCCAGTCGTCGAGTTCAAGCTCGGCGTCCTTGGGGAAGTAACGGCGCGGCAGCAGGATTTCGCCATCGGCGCCGCCGTCCAGGTACAGGCCGAACTCTACGTGTTTAACGATTTGCAAACTGTTGTAACGCCCAAGCAGAGCCATTTGTGAAGATCCTCCAGACAAGGCGGCTATTCTAACACCTGACCCGTTCGCCCGCCCGGGTGGAACCGCCGCGCTTACCTTGCGTCTATCGCCTGGCCAGCCCTTGCAAGGATCCGCTCATGCCGTCACGCCTGACCAAAGCCCTGCTCACCTTCATCACTTGCGCCCTGGCGCTTGGCGCCTGCAGCCGTATTGACCTGGCATACCGCAACCTCGACCGCCTTGTGCCGTGGTCGCTAGGCGACTACCTGGACATGAACCGCGAGCAGAAGAGCCTGCTCGACGAGCGGCTGAAAACCCACCTGGCGTGGCACTGCACCACGCAATTGCCCGGCTACCTCGACTGGCTCGACCGCGTCCGCCAGATGGTGGCCGACAACGCCGTCACCGACCAGGCGCTGCAGCAGCGCACCGCAGAGGCCCGCGAGGCGATCGGCCGGGTTGCCGAACAGGTGACGCCGTCGGCCACCGAATTGCTGCGCGGCATGAGCGACCGCCAGGTGGCCGAGATGCGCCAGGCGTTTCGCGACGACATTGCCCAGCGCCAGAAAGAGTACGTTGACACACCCTTGCCCGAGCAGGTCGAAAAGCGTGCAACGCGCATGCAGAAACGCCTGCAGCCTTGGCTGGGCGAACTCACCGCGCAGCAGCGCCAGCGGGTCAAAAGCTGGTCCCAGGCCCTGGGCGACCAGAACAGCCAGTGGATCGCCAACCGCGCGCACTGGCAGCAGCAACTGGTGCTGGTGATGGACCAGCGCAGCAGCCCAAGCTTTGAACCACGCCTTGCGCAGTTGCTGCAGCGCAAGGAAAGCCTGTGGACGCCGGCTTACCGCGCTGCATTCCAGAACACCGAGCAACAGGCGCGCAGCCTGCTGGTGGACCTGATGAAACAGAGCACCCCACAGCAGCGGGCGCTGCTTGAACAGCGGCTGAGCAAGGTGCGCACCGATTTCAGTGAGTTGAAATGCCTGAAGGTGGCCGGTTGAGGCACTCACTTGCGCAGGCCAAGGTAGTGATTATTCACCGCAGGTGCTGATGCAGGCTGGGGCAGATTGCGTATGCCGGTACCCGGCAATTTCTTGTTCCCTACCGAGATCAGCGCATGAAAACCGACCTGCCCAATCAGGAGTACAACCTTTTCCAATCCGCATCGCTGGAGGCGCTTCTCAGCGACGTGAATGCCGACGGAAAAATTACCGTGACCGAATTCCAGTCGTTGCGTGACGACGCCGACAAACGCATGGAAAAACTGGTCGAGCTCTTCGGCAAGCGCAACAGCAACCTGACCGCTTACATGCACTCGGTGGATGTGACCATGCAGTTGCTGCAACTGGCGGTTGTGGATGCGAAAAAAGCCAAGCTCAGCGGCACCGGAGCGGCCATCGTTCGCGATGCGCTTGTCTCGCAACTCGAGTACCTCAAGGCCGGCGCCCAGATGGCCTTGAAAGTGCTCTGAGTCAAGCCAGAATGTGGCAGCGACGCCGCTGCCACACCTCAGCGCCCCTTGCGACGATACGGAAACACATCAATCACCTTCCCCGCGCGAATCGCCTCTTGCAGTCCCTGCCAGTAGCCGGCGTCGTACAGTTCGCCATGCAAACGGCTGAACAAGCGCCGCTGGCCCATATCGGCGAACAGAAAAGGCGGAAACTCTTCCGGGAACACATCGTGCGGGCCAATCGAATACCAAGGCTCGCCCGACATTTCGTCTTCGGGGTAGCGCGGCGGCGGAATGTGCCGGAAGTTAACCTCGGTCAGGTAGCTGATCTCGTCGTAGTCGTAGAACACCACACGGCCATGGCGGGTGACGCCGAAGTTCTTCAGCAGCATGTCGCCGGGGAAAATATTCGCCGCCGCCAGTTGCTTGATGGCCAACCCGTAGTCTTCCAGCGCCTCCAGCACCTGGGCTTCGCTGGCTTGCTCCAGGTACAGGTTGAGCGGGGTCATGCGCCGCTCGGTCCAACAGTGGCGGATCAGTACGGTATCGCCCTCAAGCACCACGGTGGAGGGCGCGACCTCCAGCAATTCAGCCAGGCACTCAGGCTCTAACTTGGCCAGCGGGAAGCGAAAATCGGCAAACTCCTGGGTATCGGCCATACGGCCCACCCTGTCGACGCTTTTCACCAGGCGGTATTTTTCGATCACCGTGGCACGGTTGACAGTCTTGGAGGGTGAAAAACGGTCCTTGATGACCTTGAACACGGTGTTGAAGCCGGGCAGCGTAAACACGCTCATCACCATGCCCCGCACCCCTGCGGCCATCACAAAGCGGTCGTCGCTGTGGGCCAGGTGGTTGATCAGGGCGCGGTAGAACTCCGATTTTCCGTGCTTGTAAAAGCCAATAGAGGTGTACAGCTCGGCAATATGCTTGCCGGGCAAAATGCGCTTGAGAAAATTGACGAACTCCGCCGGCACCGGCACATCGACCATGAAGTACGAGCGGGTGAAAGAGAAGATGATCGATACCTCGGCCTCATCGGTGATCAGCGTATCGGCGACGATGCCCTGCCCTTCGCGATGCACCAGCGCGATGACCAGCGGCCACTGTTCATCGGCGTTGTACAGCCGGCCCAGCAGGTAGGCGCCTTTGTTGCGGTACAGCACCGGGGTGAACAGTTCGGCGGTCAATGCCGGGTCTTTGCACACCCAGTCCGGCACGCTGTCGCGCAACTGCTGGAGTAACCGCGCCAGGTCAGCCTCAAGGTCAGCGAACGGCACGTTGAAGGCATGATCGGCGAAGATTGCGCGCAACAGGCTTTCGAAGCCGGCTGGCTGCCTGTACCTGCGAGTCTGCGCAGCGCGCTGGTGGCTACGCTGCGGCGGGCGGGTGCTATGGATGAACATGCAGGTATCGCTGATCTGGTCGTGGCTGAACAGGCTGCAGAACAGCGAGTTGTACCAGGTTTCGGCCAGCTCATCGTCCAGGCGCGGGTCGATCAACTGGATGTAGGCATGCTTGACCTGCGGCCAGTGCTCTGCCTCCATCAGCCCTTGGGGAGCGAAGGCCTGGCGTAGCCAGCCGTTGACCTCGGTGAGCTTTTCTTCGTACAGGTTGATGCGCGCCGCGGCGGCCTGCTGGATAGCCTGCCAGCGCGCCTGCTCGAAGCGTTCGCGGGCACCCAGGGTGATGCTGCGAAAGTGCTCGCGGTAGTCGTCGAAGCCATCGAGGATCATCCGCGCGATGTCGGCGGCGGGCCAGGGCTGTGCCATGCGGGCGATCTCGCGCAGGGGTGAGCTAGAGAGATTAGTCCGCTGCGGCTTTTTCGGGGCCGGCGACGGCCAAATTGCGGTGGTTCTGCCTTCCGAGCAAGCCCGCCCCCACGCAGGCCGTGCTCAACCACTACATTGCTGGTTGAACCCAATCCTGTGGGAATTAACAGAGAGTTGTGGCGAGCGGGCTTGTCCCGCGTTGGGCTGCGCAGCAGCCCTGAGGATTACCCTTGGGTTTTCAGGGCTGCTGC
>NZ_JABWRG010000096.1:0-18199 GCF_014268825.1 Pseudomonas sp. SWRI51
GCGCAGCCCAACGCGGGGCAAGCCCGCTCGCCACAAGGAGATATGTCTGGCGAGAACAGGCTTGTACAAAACCATAGCATTTCCCACAGTGAACTTGCCCAGCCGCGATATTGGGCCGAACTCAGACCCTGTGGGAGCTGGCGCCAGCCTGCGATGAGGCCGGTACTTTGAAAATACTTACCCCAAGCCGTACTTCTTCACCTTGTCGAACAGCGTGGTCTTGGCCATGCCCAACTCCTGGCTAGCCTGGCTGAGGTTGCCACCGCTGCGCTGCAAGGCATCGGTCAGCAGGTTACGCTCGAACGCCTCCACCGCCTCGGCAAAACCCAGGCCTTGGCTGGCGCCGCCGCTCGGGCCTTTCTTGAAGGCCGGCAGGCCCAGGGCGTAACGCTCGGCGACATTGCGCAGTTCGCGCACGTTGCCCGGCCAGTCATGGGCCATCAGCCGCGACAACGTCTGGCTGTCCAGCTCGGGGGTTTCGCGGTCGAAGCGCAGCGCCGACTGCTGCAGGAAGTGCTCGAACAGTTGCAGAATGTCTTCCCGGCGCTCACGCAGCGGTGGCAGCTCCAGGGTCACCACATTGAGGCGGTAATACAGGTCGCTACGAAACTGCCCGGTCTGCCCCAGTGCATCGAGGTCGGACTTGGTAGCGGCGATGACCCGGCAATCCACCGCGATGCTCTGGTTCGAACCCAGTCGCTCCAGCGTGCGCTCCTGCAACACACGCAGCAGCTTGATCTGCAGGTTGATCGGCATGCTCTCCACTTCATCGAGGAACAGCGTGCCGCCATTGGCGTGCTCGATCTTGCCGATACGGCGCTTGCCGGCGCCTGTAAACGCGTTGGCCTCGTGGCCGAAAATCTCGCTCTCGAACAGGTTTTCCGGCAGGCCGCCGCAGTTCAGTGCCACGAACGGCTGGCTCTGGCGCCGGCTGAAGTCGTGCAGGCAACGGGCGACCAGCTCCTTGCCGGTGCCCGTCTCGCCTTCGATCAACACGTTGGCCGAGGTATCGGCCACATTGCTGATCAGTTCTCGCAGCTGTTGCATGGCCGGCGAGCGGCCGATGATGCGGCCCTCCAGGCTGCTCTGTTCAGCCAGTTGCCGGCGCAAAGCGACCACTTCACGGGCCAGCCCACGCTGCTCCAGGGCGCGGCGCACCACATCCACCAGGCGCTCGGGGGAAAATGGCTTTTCCATGAAGTCGTAGGCGCCATTGCGCATCGCGCCCACCGCCATGTCGATGTCGCCGTGGCCGGTGATCAGTACCACCGGCAGGCTGCGGTCGCGGGCCTTGAGGCGGTTGAGCAGTTCCAGGCCGTCGATGCCAGGCAGGCGGATGTCGCTGACCACGATGCCGGCAAAGTTGTCGCCGATGCGCTCCAGCGCCTGTTCGGCACTGCCCACGCCTTCGCACGCGATGTCCTCCAGAGCCAGGGCCTGCTGGCAGCCGAGCAGCACATGCGGGTCGTCTTCGACGATCAGGACGGAGAGGGGCGCTTGAGTCATGGGGAATCTGCCGTTTCGCTGGGAGGGGTTACCAAAGGCAGGGCGAGAATGAACGCAGTGCCGCCGTTGGCGGGGTCTTCGACGCTCAAGGTGCCCTTGGCGGCGGTGGCCAGGCTGGCCGACAAGGTCAGGCCCAGGCCCAGGCCGTGCTCGCCTGGTTTGGTGGTGAAGAACGGTTCGAACAAATGCTTGCGTGCCTCGGGGTCGATGCCGTGGCCATTGTCGCGCACCCGCAGGCGGTACTTGTCGCCCTGCACTTCGCCTTCTAGCCACAACTCGGCGTTTGGCTGGGTGGCCATGGCGTCCAGGGCGTTGCCGATCAGGTTGACCAGAATCTGCTCCAGGCGGGTTTGATCGATGGCCAGTTGCAGGTCCGCGAACTCGCGGTGCAGTTGCACGTGGCTGGCGCTGATACGTTCGCCCAGCACCTGCAAGGTGGCGTCGACGGCTTTTTCCAGCGAGGCCTGGCCACTGTCGTCACCGCGCCGGGCGAACGAGCGCAGGCTCGCGGTAATGCGCCCCATGCGGTCGATCAGGTCGTTCATGGTGCGCAGGTTGGTGCTGGCGGTTTCCAGCGCGCCGCGTTCGAGAAACCGAACGGTGTTGCCGGACAGCGTGCGCAGCGCGGCCAGCGGCTGGTTGAGCTCGTGGGCAATGCTGGTCGACATCTGCCCGATCGCCGCCAGCTTGCCGGCCTGGACCAGCTCGTCCTGGGCGTGGCGCAGGGTCTGTTCGGCGTGGCGGCGCTCGCGTATCTGGCCCTTGAGCCGTTCGTTGCTGGCGCGCAGGTCGGTGGTGCGCTCGGTAATGCGCCGCTCCAGCTGGCTGTTGGCCTCTTCCAGCGCCTCACGGGCCGCCAGGCGGGTGGCGATCACCTTGCGCCGCTCGTTCCAGGCGATGCCCAGGATCGCCAGCAAGGCAAACGCGACGCCGACCAGAATGCCTTGCACCATCGATTCGCGGCGCAGGTCCTGCAGCGGCGTCAGCAGGGTGAAGTTCCACGGCGTGTCAGCCAGGCGGCGGGTCTGCGCCAGGTAGGCGACCTCGTGCTGTTTACCCTTGTCGGTTTGGCGGTTGGCCGGGAAGGTGAGTTTTTCCACGCCATCGGCCAGGGTCTCGCGGCCCAGTGGCTGCAGCTCGTTAAGCGGCCACCAATAGTACTGCAGGCTGCGCGCCAGGCGTTCCTTGATCTGCGGGGTCAGTGGGCGGACTGACTTGAGGCGCCGCGCCGGGTCGCTGGACAGAATGATGATGCCGTTCTCGTCGCTGACGAAGGCTTCCAGGCGGGCCCGTTGCCAGCGCTCTTCGAGGGTGTCCAGGCGCACTTTGATCACCGCCACGCCGATGATCTTGCCGTGTTCTTCCAGGCCATGGGCGAGGAAATACCCCGCTTCGCCGGTGGTGCTGCCGATGCCGTAGAAGCGCCCAGGTTCGCCGCGTACGGCATCCTGGAAGTAGGCACGGAAGGCCAGGTCTTCACCGAGGAACGAGTCGGCATCGCGCCAGTTGCTGGTGGCTTGCACCCGGCCGTTGGTGTCGAGCACGAAGATCGCTCGGCTGCGGCTGCGGCGGTTCAAGCCTTCGAGGTATTCGTTGACCGATTGGCGGTCGCCTGCCTCGGGGTCGGTGAGCAGTTGCGAGACGCTGTCTTCAAGCTCAAGCAGGCTGGGCA
The DNA here is from genome assembly GCF_014268825.1 of Pseudomonas sp. SWRI51. Lineage (NCBI taxonomy): Bacteria > Pseudomonadati > Pseudomonadota > Gammaproteobacteria > Pseudomonadales > Pseudomonadaceae > Pseudomonas > Pseudomonas sp. SWRI51. Next base: position 3,179 of record NZ_JABWRG010000096.1, read on the forward strand.
GGTAGGTGTACTTGCTGATTTCGCTCTCGACCGTGCGCGCGTGCAGCTCAAGCTGACGCTCGCCGTTTTCGCTAAGGGCGCGGATGCCGTTGCTCTCGCTGATCGAGAAACCGACGAAGCCCAAGCCAACCATCAGCAGGATGACCAGAGGTGGCAGCAACAATTGGCGGATCAGGCGGGATTTCACGGCGGGCTGGGCAGGGCGAAGGAGCGAGGGGTCGCATTTCATCACAGTGGCCTTGTCACGACCAGCATCCGCTGCCCGTAGGCAGCGGACACGGCGGCCTGCTTAGTGTTGCAGGATCTTGCTGAGGAAGTGCTGAGTGCGTTCGTGGCGGCCTTCGGGCTTGCCGAAGAAGTCTTCCTTCACGCAGTCCTCGATGATGTTGCCCTTGTCCATGAAGATCACCCGGTTGGCGACCTTGCGTGCAAAGCCCATTTCGTGGGTTACGCACATCATGGTCATGCCTTCGTGGGCAAGCTCCACCATCACGTCCAGTACTTCGTTGACCATTTCAGGGTCCAGCGCCGAGGTCGGTTCGTCAAACAGCATGACGATCGGGTCCATCGACAGTGCGCGGGCAATTGCCACTCGCTGCTGCTGGCCACCGGACAACTGGCCCGGGTGCTTCTTGGCGTGGGCACTGAGGCCAACACGGTCGAGCAGGTCCAGGCCCTTCTTGGTGGCTTCGGCTTCGCTGCGGCCAAGCACCTTGCGCTGGGCAATGGTGAGGTTCTCGGTGATGGTCAGGTGCGGGAACAGCTCGAAGTGCTGGAACACCATGCCGACCCGCGAGCGCAGCTTGGGCAGGTTGGTCTTGGGGTCGGCGATCGAGGTGCCATCGACCACGATGTCGCCCTTCTGGAACGGTTCAAGGGCGTTGACGCACTTGATCAGGGTGGACTTGCCGGAACCGGACGGGCCGCAGACCACCACCACTTCGCCCTTCTTGACCTCGGTGCTGCAGTCGGTCAGCACCTGGAAGTCGCCGTACCACTTGTTGACGTTCTTGATGGAAATCATACGGTGATCCTTTTTTGCAGGCGCTTGACCAGCCACGAAGCGGAGAAGCTGACGAGGAAGTAGACGACGCCGGCGAAGATCAGGAACTCATGGGAGCGCCCGATGATGTCGCCGTTGGCGCGCGACGAGTTGAGGAAGTCGACCAGGCCCACGGTATATACCAGCGAGGTGTCCTGGAACAGGATGATGCTCTGCTGCAGCAGCAGCGGGGTCATCTTGCGAAACGCCTGGGGCAGGATGATCAGGCGCATGGTCTGGCCATAGGTCATGCCCAGGGCCTGCGCGGCGCCCATCTGGCCCTTGGAGATCGACTGCACGCCAGCGCGGACGATTTCGCAGAAATACGCCGCCTCGAACATCATGAACGCGACTACGCACGAAGTGAACGCACCCACTGGGGTGTCTTCGCCGGTGATCCAGCGCAGCACGAACGGCACCGCCAGGTAGAACCAGGTGATCACCAGCAGCAGCGGGATGGAGCGGAAGTAGTTGACGTAGGCACCAGCCACGTTCGACATCAGTTTGTTCGACGACAGGCGCATCAGGGCCAGGACGGTGCCCAGCGCGATACCGCCGACCACGCCCATGACCATCAGTTGCAGGGTAAGCACCATGCCGTCCCACAGGGCCGGAAGGGCGGGGATGATTTCGCTGAAATCCAGTTCCATTTACTTGCCCCCCACGGAGATCAGGCCAGGTACCGCGACTTTCTTCTCCACCAGGCGCATCAGCAACATCAGGCCCATGTTCAGGGTGAAGTAGATCAGCGTGGCCAGGGTGAAGGCCTCGAACAGGTTGGCGGAGAACTCAGCCGTTTGCTTGGTCTGCGCCAGCAGCTCCATCAGACCGATCAGCGAGGCGACCGAGGAGTTCTTGAACACGTTCAGGAATTCGGAGGTAAGCGGCGGAATGATGATCCGGTAGGCTTGCGGCAGCAGCACGTTGTTGTAGATCTGCGCCAGGCTGAAGCCCATGGCGCGGGCGGCGGCTTCCTGGCCGCGTGGCAGCGCCTGGATGCCGGTGCGCACCTGCTCGCACACCCGTGCAGCGGTAAACAGGCCCAGGCACACCACCACGCTGATCAGCGCCGAGGTGGTCGGGTTGAGGTCTTGCTTGAACCATTCCTGCAGGCCTTCGGGCAGCAGATCGGGTACCAGGAAGTACCAGATGAACAGCTGCACCAGCAGCGGCACGTTGCGGAACAGCTCCACGTACGCGGTAGCGATGCCCGATACCAGGCGGTTGGGCACGGTACGCATGACGCCCAGCAACGAGCCCAGCAGCAGTGCGATGATCCAGGCGGAAACGGCAATGGCGATCGTCCAGCCCAGACCGGTGATGTACCAGTCCAGATAGGTCTCGCTGCCCACGCCAGTGGACTTGAAGAACACGCCCCAGTCCCAGTTGTAATTCATCGGGATTTCCCCTCAGACGGTTGTTTCACGGGCACCTTCGAGCTTTCGGGGGCGCTGGGCGCCCTCGAAAGAAGGGTAGACACTTAATGAGTGGCCTGTCGGATGGAATCGCGCGTTAGCGCCAGGCCACTAGTTACGGCTGAGGATCAGGACTTCTTCTCGTCCGCGGCCTTGTCGGTAGGCTCGGCGATCAGTTTTTTCAGCTCGTCGCTCATCGGGAACTGCAGGTTCAGGCCCTTGGGCGGGATTGGCTGCTGGAACCACTTGTCGTAGCTCTTGTTGATTTCGCCCGACTTGTAATAGGCAACGATGGCGTCATCGACTGCTTTCTTGAACGCATCATCACCCTTGCGCACCATGCAGCCGTAGATTTCGTACGACTGTGGGGTGCCTGTGATGACCCAGTCGGCAGGCTTGCGCGCCTTGGCCATTTCACCGGCCAGCAGGGCATCGTCCATCATGAAGGCAACGGCGCGGCCGCTTTCGAGCATGTTGAAGGCTTCACCGTGGTCCTTGGCGGAAATCACGTTCATCTTCATTTGCTTGTCGGCATTCATGGCCTTGAGCAGGCGCTCGGAGGTGGTACCGGCGGTGGTCACCACGTTTTTGCCGGCCAGGTCTGCGAAGTCTTTATAGGATGGCTGGCCATCTTTGACCTTGGTCAGCAGGCGGGTACCCACTTCGAAGATGCCCACCGAGAAGCCGACCTGCTGTTGGCGTTCGACGTTGTTGGTGGTGGAGCCGCATTCCAGGTCAACGGTGCCGTTCTGCACCAGCGGGATACGGGTCTGCGAGGTAACCAGGTTGTACTTGACCTTGATGTCGGTACCCAGTTGCTTTTTCAGGGCATCGACCACAGCCAGCTGGATGTCGTGGGAGTAGCCCACAGGCTCCGGCTTGCCGGCCAGGTAGGAGAACGGAATGGAGGAGTCGCGGTGGCCCAGGGTGATGGTGCCGGATTCCTTGATCTTCTTCAGGGTGCCGGTCAGTTCTTCGGCCATGACTGGCGATGCGATGACTGCAGCCGCAATGGCGGCGCCCAGCAATTGACGAACGATGCGCATGAATTTTCCTCGACGTGTTTGTTTTTCTTATGGAGCCGGTTGGCGGACTCTTCGTTCAACGAATACAGCGTGAACTGTGCATTCGGCTTCCAAGTGTAGAGCATGACTCGTGCCAAGCCCCGCTATTGATCATAACGGCGCGAAATCATTGAGGATTAATCTTTTCTTACGATTGCTTTGTAAGATTTTTCGTGCGGGTTGCCGAACGAAGCGATACGCCATATTCGGAAATCCGAATGGGTGGCTTGTTGTCGGGCTGTAGTGGACTACCGCACGGTATTGCTTGGAAGCGGGTCTGCTGGTGCTTTTGCATTCAGGAGAGTGTCGTGCCCGATATCCCCATTCCTGTCGACTCGATTGATGCCCTGATCGCCGACAGGCTGCCACGTTGGCTGGCTCACCCTAACCAGGATCGACTCAGTGCTTTGCACAGTGCCATGCGTGCTCAGCAGGCCCATGGCGTTGTTGTCAGCCAGTTGTTCGCCGACTTGCCGACACTGGACGACTATGCGACGCCTAAGCTGGTTCAGGCGCTGTCCGATGCCGGCCTTGATGCGCTCGACGTTCGAGCCTGCCAGGTGCGCATAGCGCGTATCGTAGAGCTGCCGACGGCTGCGCCCAACCTGCCGCCACCCCGGCATACCTTTCATTCCAGACAGAGCCTGCTTGGCGCCGCCTTGCATAACTTCCACCGTGAAGAGACACGACCGTCGGTGTTGCGCCGTGGCAGGCTGGTCGACGTCAATGGCCAACTGCTGGGTCTGGGCTTTGAAGTATTCGCCGGGCTGTGTCGCAAGTTGGATATCGGCGCAGGCTACCAGGCGCTGCTCAAGGAGCGTTTTCTGCCGGGCGAAGAAGGGAGTGCCGAACGTCAGATGGTGGAACAGGCCGTACAGGAGAACCTGCGCTTGCACCTGGAACTCGCGGTGCGCATTGCCTTGCTCAAGGGCGAATTGGACGAGCAGAGCTATCTACAACTGCTGGCGGTATTCAGCGCACGTCCGGTGGTCCCCGCGACGCCAGGCGAGCTTACGGCACGGCAGTTGTACCTACTGGGCAAGGAAGTTTGTGGCGTGGCTACGCTTGAGGTGCGCTCAGCAGATGGGCTTACGCTTGAGGCGGTGCTTCTATGGGTCGCCAAGGATCCGCATCGGCCGGTCTCCCGGCATGCCTCGTGGCAGGCTGTATACACAAGCCTGGCGGAGCGCCTGCGTGAGCGTGACTACCAAGACTTCTTTGCCCGGTTCATCAAGGAGCGCGACCGCGGCGCATTCTTCAGCACGCTGAAGCGGTTGTTGCGCGGCGTGCCACCGGGGCAGGCGGTCGAACTCGATGGCCGGCATCTGCCAGTGGCAGGTAGCCTGCTTGCACACCTGCGTGGGCTGCAGCTCAGCAAGCTGCTGGACGACGCTCAGGTACTGGCCGTGCCCACAGGAATGGAAGATGAAGCCGACCGCCGTGAGCGCTTGCAGGCGCAATTCGCCGCTGGTTTCGACCTGCTCGGCTTGGCCGGGATGTTCGTACCGGTACTGGGCGAATTGATGCTGGTGGTCAGCGCAGTCGAGCTTGGCGAACAGCTTTATGAGGGCTATCAAGATTGGCAGTTAGGTGATCGCCAGGGCGCCCTGGACCATTTGTTTAGCGTGGCACAGAGCCTGGCGTTGGGCGTCGTGGTGGGCGGGGTCAGTGGGGCGGCGGTGCAACTGGCCCGCGTTCCGTTTGTCGATGCCTTGGAGCCGGTGCGTACTCGAGCGGGCGTGGTGCGCTTGGCCGATGGGCAGTTGCGTGGCTATGCGGTCGCCGATCAAGGCATCGCCGTGGGCCATCAGGCGCTGCTCGACGGGCAATGGCACCTGCGTTTGCAGCAAGGTACGTTTCGGTTGTCAAGCGATGGCGACAATTGGTTGATCCGCCATCCGCAGCGTCAAGACGCCCATACCCCCTGGCTTGAACACAACGGTGTCGGCAGTTGGCGCCATCAGTTCGAGTCTGCGCAGCAATGGCGCGGGGCAGGCCAGTTGCTGCGCCGTCTGCATCGGCGCCTGGCCGCCGTGTCGGACGCTGATGCCCAGGTATTGTTGGACACCACGGCGTTTGATGAGGCGCGCGTGCGCCAGTTGCATCTTGAGAATGCCGATGCACCTGCACGCCTGCTGGACGCCTATGAGCGTTACCAACTGCACTTGGAGTATCCGGCGCTGCGCGGTGCCGCGTTCGACAGCTACCTGGCTGAGCGCGAAGTGGTGCCGAGTGCGGCGGCAGGCCTGTTGCGCCGGGACTTTACAGGCCTGAGCGTGCGCTGTGCCGAGGAAATACTCGCCGGGGCCAGTAGTGCGCAGGTTGAGACCATGCTTGCCACCCAAAGGGTCCCACTGGAGCTGGCCGAGCAGGCACGTTGGCAATTGCGTGACAGCCGCCTGGACCGAGCCTGTGCGGGGCTGCGTCTGGCCCAGGCAGTCAACGAAGATAGCGAACGCCTGGTTCTGGGGCTGATTGACCGTTTGGCACCTTGGCCGGACTCCATGCGTATCGAACTGCGGCAAGACACGCTCGATGGGCCGCTGCTTGCTGCTCATGGAGCCGAGGCGGCCGACGAGGTGCGCAGCATTGTCCGCGGGCCGACAGGTTATCGGCTGGGCGCGGAGGCAGGGGGCGTCAGCGCTCAAGGCAGCCTGATGGGCGCGGTGTGGCAGAGTCTGGACGAGGCGCAGAAAGGGATGCTGGGTAACGCCCAGCTCAGTTCGCAGGGGCTTGCCGATGTGCTGGTTGCCAACGCTGCAAGCGAGCGCCCCCTGGTTGCCGAACTGATCGGCATGGCGCCAATCGGGCGTGGCCTGCGACCGCCGGTGCGGCTCGGAGACGGTCGGGTCGGCTACATGCTCAGTGGCCGCGGCGTAGGAGGGCGAGCTGCTGTACGGCGCGGTATGCATCAATTGTTTCCAACCATGACCGATTTGCAGATGGAAGCCTATGTATTGGACTTGCTGCACCGGCGGGTGGACCTGTGGGCGCACTTCAATCGCTTGCAGTTGCAGATCGATGCACTCCGCCAGGGGTTGAGAAGCTGGCGTGATGCAACGCGTAACCCGCTTGAGCTGCTCAGCCGTCAGCGTGTGGTGCAGGCCATTCGCCGCAGTTGGCGGCGCAAGGTGGTTGATGCCGGCGGCGACTACGTACTGAGCATCGATGGCGAGCGGGTAGGGCACCTGCCCGCGCTGCCGACCGGGCTGGATTTTGTCCATGTGCGCCGGTTGATCTTGCGCAACATGGGGCTTGCCAGCCTGGATGCCGATTTCCTCGGTCGCTTTACTGGTCTTGTCGAGCTTGACCTCAGCCACAACCAACTGAGTGCCCTGCCGGCCGGGCTGGAGCTGCTGACCTCCCTGAGGCGCCTGCTGCTCAGCAGCAACCGGATAGCCCTGGACGCCGCCGGCAACGCGCGTCTGACAGCGTTGACTCGGCTGCACACCCTTGACCTGAGCCGTAATCCGCTCGGCCAGCCCCCTGCGCTAAGCGAGTTACGCCATCTGCGTCGGCTCGGGCTGCGTGCGACTGGGCTTGAGAACCTGCCTGAGCCGGCTGACCAGCTGTCATGGCGCGGTATCGCTGATCTGCGCGACAACAGCATCCGGCGGGTGCGGGGCGATTTAGGCAACCTGCGTCTGCGGATCGAGCGCTTGAGCTTGCACGACAACCCGCTGCAGGCCAGCAGTGAACAGTTGTTAGACCAGGCAGCCGGCGTCAGCCAGCAAAGGAGGCTCCATCATTCCAGGAGCGACGACCCGCTCAACCCATGGTTGGTGAGCCGCAGCAGTGAGCAGGGCCAGCGCCGCGAGGCGCTCTGGCAGAATGTTCAGGCGCAGGACGGCTCGGCGGACCTGTTCCGCTTTCTCGATGATTTCACCCAGACCGATGACTTTGAGGAAAACCCGGATTACTACCGGGCGCGCGTCTGGCACATCCTTGAGGCTGCCGAGCAACACCTGCCTTTGCGCGTGCGGCTGTTTCGCGAGGCGGGCGGGGTGCGCACGTGCGATGACCGGCTGTTGCTCATCCTCAGCCAGCTGGAGTTATCGGTGCTGGCTGAACAGGCGCTGTTCGACGGCCCTAGTGCCCAAGTCGAGCAGCGTCTGGTGCGGCTTGGACGTGCCTTGTGGCGCCTGGATGAGGTGGATGCGTTTGCCGCGCGGCATGTGCAACAAATGCGGCAGCAGGCGGGCAGTGCGGTTGACGAAATCGAGACTCGGCTGTTTTATCGTGTGCGTTTGGCCAGGGTATTGGCGCTGCCTGCACAGCCTGCAGAAATGCATTACGAAAGCTTTGCATCAGTTACCACCAGCGACCTGAAACGCGCGCAGGCGGCGGTCCTGCAGAATGAAACAGATGAGGTGCTGATTTCGTCGCTGGCGCAGCGGCCGTTCTGGCAAAACTATGTGCGTGATCGCCATGCGCAGCGCTTCGAAACCTTGGCCGAACCGTTCCATCTGCGCCTGGAGGACTTCGAGCGCGGCGCCGGTGAGGGTGGCGAACAACACTACCTTGAGCAGTGCAACGCATTAATGGTTGAGCTGGAGGAGGCGGAACGTGTTCTGACCCGGGACTTGGCCCGCGAAGCAGTCGGGCGAGCGGGCCATTAAGGCGCAGAGTGCGCTGGCCCGCTTGCAGGGGCTGCCTCAGGCGGCGCGGTCGCGCGTCGTACGGGCTTGTTGCAGGTAATCGGCCAACGCTTGTTGCTCCGCCGCATTGGTGAACAGGCCAAGCTTGGTGCGGCGCCAGAGGATGTCGTCGGCATCGACTGCCCACTCTTCGGCGCGCAGGTAATCCACCTCGCGGGTGAACAGCCCGCCACCCATCGCCTGGCCCAGATCCTCCGGCCCCTCTACACCTTCAAGGAAACGCCATACGCGGTTGCCGTAGGTCACCGACCAGCGCTTGGCGATATCCACCGGCAGCCAGCTGTGACGGGCCAGCAGCTTGTCGACCAGCGCCTGCGCCGTGGTCATGTCTTCGCCACCCGGCAGAGGCGCGTCAGCCGTCCAACTGCCGCGCATCTGGGTGAAGTAAGGCTTGAGTTCGGCCATCGCCGATTCGGCCAGCTTGCGGTAGGTGGTGAGCTTGCCGCCGAACACCGACAACAAGGGAGCCTCGCCGGCAGCAGCCGACAGCGCCAGGGTGTAGTCGCGGGTCACGGCCGAGGGGTTGTCGGACTCGTCGTTGCACAGCGGGCGCACACCGGAATAAGTGTTGAGGATGTCCGCACGGCTGAGTTGTTGATTGAAGTGGTCGTTGACCACCTTGAGCATGTAGTCGGTTTCCTGCTCGGTGATCGCCACCTTGGCCGGGTCGCCGCTGTACTCGCGGTCGGTGGTGCCAACCAGGGTGAAACGGTCCAGGTAAGGGATGCAGAAGACGATGCGCTGGTCTTCGTTCTGCAGAATGTAGGCGTGCTCGCCCTCGTACATGCGTGGCACGATCAGGTGGCTGCCCTGGATCAGGCGGATGCCGTAAGGGGCGTCCAGCTTGAGGTCGTCGCGGATGAAGCTTGCGACCCAAGGGCCAGCGGCATTGACCAGCGCACGGGCGCGGATGTTCTGGCGGCTGCCATCGGCATGCTCCAGCTCGACCTGCCACAGGCCGCCAACACGTTCGGCGCGCAGGCAGCGGGTGCGGGTGTGAATGTGCGCGCCGTGTTCGCGGGCGGACATGGCATTGACCACCACCAGGCGCGCGTCATCGACTGCGCAGTCGGCGTATTCAAAACCGCGTGTGATGGCCGGTTTGAGCGGGTAGCCGGGGCCAAAGCGCAGGCTGCGCGAGGCGCCCAGGCGTTTGCGCTTGCCCAGGTTGTCGTACAGGAACAGGCCGGCGCGGATCATCCAGGCCGGGCGCAGGTGCGGGCGGTGCGGCAACACGAAACGCATCGGCTTGACGATGTGCGGGGCCTTGGCCAGCAGCACTTCGCGCTCGGCCAGGGCTTCGCGTACCAAACGGAATTCGTAGTGCTCCAGGTAGCGCAGGCCGCCGTGGATCAGCTTGCTGCTGGCCGACGAGGTGTGGCGGGCGAGGTCGTCCTTTTCGCAAAGGAACACGCTAAGGCCGCGCCCGGCAGCGTCGGCCGCGATCCCCACGCCATTGATGCCGCCACCAATGACGGCAAGGTCGTAACAGTCGAGCGGTTGTGGCGAAACGGGCTGGGACACGGCAAGGCCTCCTGGTAGCTCACATCGAATGTGAACATTCATGTTCGAATTCGAAAATACTAGCGCAATGAACAGGCGCTCGCCAGTCCGTCTTTATAGAAAAAACTGATCGGATGACAAACAAATGAACATTAACGAAAACAAAGCGGCCGCTGGCCTTGCCAGCCGCGGCCATTTTGCGCAGCGTGGATCACACCACGTCGAGGCGGATCTTGTGCTGGGTGAGCAGTTCGGTCAGGGCGGGCGAGGGGGGCTGGTCGGTCACCAGGCAATCGACCAGGCTGATCGAACCCAGGCGCACCATGGCGTTGCGCCCGAATTTGCTGGAGTCAGCGGCGAGGATCACCTGGCGTGCATTGGCGATGATCGCCTGGGACACCCGCACTTCCTGGTAATCGAAGTCCAGCAGGCTGCCATCTTCATCGATACCGCTGATACCCACTACCGCGAAATCGACCTTGAACTGGCTGATGAAGTCGACACTGGCCTGGCCCACCACGCCGCCGTCGCGGCGCACGGTGCCACCGGCCACCAGCACTTCAAAATCATCCTTGGCGCTGAGGATCGCCGCCACATGCAGGTTATTGGTGATGATCTTCAGGTGGTTGTGGTTGAGCAGCGCGCGGGCGATGGATTCGGTGGTGGTGCCGATATTGATGAACAGCGAGGCGTGGTCGGGGATCTGCTGGGCCACGGTTTCGGCGATACGCTGCTTTTCGTCGCGCATCTGGTCGGCGCGCATGGCGTAGGCGGTGTTCTCGATGCTTGAGTCATAGGCAGCGCCGCCGTGGTAGCGGCGTAGCAGGTTGGCCTCGGCGAGCTGGTTGATGTCGCGGCGGATGGTTTGCGGCGTGACGACGAACAGCTGGGCCATTTCCTCGATGCTGACGTAGCCGCGTTCGCGGACCAGCTCAAGGATTTGTTGTTGGCGGGGGGGCAGATTCATGGGCGGTCCTTTTGGGCTGCCGGACAAATGCTGCAATGATGCCGCAGGAAGGTGGGCAGGACCAGCGCGCTTTGCGCAAACGACCATCGCGGCGCCTGCAGCACCGCGATGGTCGTTTGTGATGGCTGTCAGGCCTCGTGGTCTTCCCAGTCGCGGGTGCGATCAACGGCCTTGCGCCAGCCTTTGTAGAGCTTCTCCTTGGCGCCTTCATCAAGCTGCGGGCTGAACTCGCGCTCGATCACCGCCTTGTTGCGCAGCTCATCCAGGCTGCCCCAGAAGCCACAGGCCAGGCCCGCCAGGTAGGCAGCGCCCAATGCCGTGGTTTCGCGCATTTGCGGGCGCTCGACGCAGGTGCCGAGAATGTCGGCCTGGAACTGCATGAGGAAGTTGTTGGCCACCGCACCGCCGTCCACGCGCAGCGCGCTCAGGCGCTGGCCGCAGTCCTGCTGCATGGCATCGAGGACATCGCGGGTCTGGTAGGCGATCGACTCCAGCGCAGCGCGGATAATGTGATCGACCTTGACCCCACGGGTCAGGCCGAACAGCGCGCCGCGGGCGTACGGGTCCCAGTAGGGGGCGCCCAGGCCGGTGAAGGCGGGCACCAGGTACACGCCGTTGCTGTCCTTGACCTTGTTGGCGAAGTATTCGGTGTCGTGGGCATCGTTGACGATCTTGAGCTCGTCACGCAGCCACTGCACGGTCGAGCCGCCGTTGAATACCGCGCCTTCCAGGGCGTAGGCCACTTCGCCACGTGGGCCGCAGGCAATGGTGGTGAGCAGGCCGTGGGAAGACTTGACCGCCTGGGCGCCGGTGTTCATCAGCAGGAAGCAGCCGGTGCCGTAGGTGTTCTTGGCCTGGCCCGCTTCAACGCACATCTGCCCGAACAGTGCCGATTGCTGGTCGCCGGCAATACCGGCGATGGCGATGCCGCTCTTGGTGTGGCCGTACACTTCGGAGGAAGGGCGCACCTCGGGCAGCATCTGCCGTGGAATGCCGAGGATATCCAGCAGTTTGTCGTCCCACTGCAGCGAGTGGATGTTGAACATCAGGGTGCGCGAGGCATTGGTGTAGTCGGTAACGTGCACCTTGCCGCCGGAAAACTTCCAGATCAGCCAGCTATCGATGGTGCCGAACAGCAATTCGCCGCGCTCGGCCCGCTCGCGCGCGCCTTCGACGTTGTCGAGGATCCACTTGAGCTTGGTGCCGGAGAAATACGGGTCGGTGACCAGGCCCGTGGCTTCGCGAATGTAGTCTTCGTGGCCGTCGCGCTTGAGCTGGGCGCAGATCTCGGTGCTGCGTCGGCACTGCCAGACAATCGCGTTGTACACCGGGCGGCCGGTTTCCTTGTCCCACACCACTGTGGTTTCACGCTGGTTGGTAATGCCGATGGCGGCAACCTGGGCGTGGCTCAACCCAGCCTGGGCCAGGGCTTCGACCATGGTCGCGCTCTGGGTGGCGAAGATTTCCATCGGGTCGTGTTCGACCCAGCCGGCCTGCGGGTAATGCTGGGCGAACTCGCGCTGCGAGGTGCCGACCACATTGGCATCGCGGTCGAAAATGATGGCACGCGAACTGGTGGTGCCCTGGTCCAGGGCGATGATGTAGTTCTTGTCCAGAGTGTCTGTCATGTCGATGGCCTTGCACGAAATAGGGGTAGGTCAGGGTGTGGCGAGCGCCGGCACGCGGCGCTGGCGTCAGGAAACCTGGGTGTTGCCCTGAGGATTATCGTCTGTCTGTTCAGGTGTGGCCGCAACGCTTGGCAAGTTGCGCGCAATCAGGCCGCGATAGATCGCCGCACCCAGGCTTGCGCCAACAATGGGGGCGAATACCGGTACCAGGAAATACGGGATGTCGCGCCCGCCAGTAAAGGCAACTTCGCCCCAGCCGGCAAAAAAGGTCATGAGCTTGGGCCCGAAGTCACGCGCAGGGTTCATCGCAAAGCCGGTCAACGGGCCCATGGCGCTGCCGATCACGGCGATCAGCAGGCCGATCAGCAGCGGTGCTGCCGGGCCACGTGGCAGGCCATTGTTGTCGTCGGTCAGGGCCATGATCACGGCCATCAGAATGGCAGTGATGATCACCTCCACCAGAAATGCCTGGCCGGTGGACAGTGACGGGTGCGGATAGGTCGAGAACACCGAGGCCAGCTCTAGGCTCGCCTGGCTGCCGCGCAGCATGGCGTGGGCTTGTTCGAAATCGAAGAACAGGTTGCTGTAAAGCGTGTAAACGAGCGCAGCGCCGCAGAACGCGCCGCCCACCTGGGCCAGGATGTAGAACGGCAGTTTGCGTTTTTCGAAGCCTGCGAATACGGCCAGCGCGATGCTTACCGCCGGGTTCAGGTGCGCACCGGATACTCCGGCTGTGAGGTAGATGGCCATGCTGACGCCCACCCCCCAGATGATGCTGATTTCCCACAGGCCAAAGCTTGCCCCCGCTACCTTGAGCGCGGCGACGCAGCCCGTACCGAAGAAGATCAGCAGCGCGGTGCCGAGAAATTCGGCCATGCATTGGGCGGATAGCGTGGGTTGTCGTAGAGCAGTCGTCATGTATGACCTCGGTTCTTGTTGTTGTGAGGCGCAGGGCGCTCGACAGCAAATAAGCCCGGCGTGAATCCCCATTGACGCCGGACGGGCAACAAGCGTGCACTCAATGGGTGCGGCGCTTATTCAGAAACGAAAAAATATAGACAAGAAACGCTGCTGTCAAAGGTCGAAAATGAACGTATAGCCACATTCTGACTGCAATGGTGCTGCGCGAATCCTTGGGCACCGCTCTGGTGCGGGCAGTACGCTGGCTGGGTGTGTTGATTTGTCCTACAGTAGCCGCCGACCTGTGATCGACTGGAGCCGTTGATGACCCCCGCTTTGGACCTGTTGAAAAAGGCGCGCGCCGAACACCGCGTGCACAGCTATGAACACGACCCCAAGAGCGCTTCCTATGGCCTGGAGGCCGCCGAGAAGCTTGGCCTCGACCCGCAGCGCGTGTTCAAGACCTTGCTCGCCAGCAGCGAGAAAGGCGAGTTGTTGGTGGCGGTGGTTCCGGTAGGCGGCACCCTTGACCTCAAAGCGTTGGCCCATGCGGCTGCGGTCAAGAAGTGCGAGATGGCCGACCCGCAAGCTGCACAGCGTGCCACAGGGTATCTGGTAGGGGGCATCAGCCCGCTGGGCCAGAAAAAGCGCCTGCGCACGTTTATCGACAGCTCGGCGCAGGCGCATGACACCATTCATGTCAGCGCCGGCCGGCGGGGGCTTGAAGTAGAGCTGGCGGCGACGGTGCTGGCCGCCCATACCCAGGGGCAATTCGCGGCGATCGGTCGCAGCTGAAACCGCATCTGTATGGTGGTAAATACTGCTGCTCTGTCACTGTACGGTCGGGGCCCGGTGGCCCATGCTCGGCCTTCGATAACAAGCTAGAAGGACCGTGTCATGCAGTTGCACTTCCACCAGGTCGACGCCTTCAGTGATCGCCCCTTCGCCGGTAACCCGGCAATGGTCTACCTCCTTGAGCAGTGGCTGGACGATGCGTTGATGCAGCGCATTGCCGCCGAACACAACCTGGCCGAGACGGCGTTTGTGGTCGCTCAAGGTGAGGCCTACGCGATCCGTTGGTTCACCCCGTCCACCGAGGTGCCGTTGTGTGGCCACGCCACCCTGGCCAGTGCTTATGTGTTGTTCGAGGTGTACGGCCAGGACAAGCCACGGCTTGATTTCCACAGCCAGTCTGGCCTTTTGAGCGTAAGCCGTGATGGCGACCTGTTGTGGCTGGACTTCCCGCGTATCGATGCGCAGTCGGCCACCGAGGTAACGGGGGTGGCCGAAGCGCTGGGTTGCGAGGTGCTGGAGGTGCGCCAGGGCAAGGAGTTGTTCGTGGTGTTGGCTTCTGAGCAGGCGGTGCTGGATTGCAAGCCGGATATGGCGGCCGTCGCGGCGTTGCCGGGGCTGGGCGTGATCATCAACGCGCCGGGTGTGGAGCATGACTTCGTATCGCGCTACTTCGCCCCTGCCATTGGCATTCCCGAAGACCCGGTCACAGGCTCCACCCACTGCTTGCTGATCCCGTACTGGGCGCAGCGGCTGGACAAGACCGAGTTGCGCGCGGCGCAGCGTTCGGCGCGTGGCGGCGAGTTGTACTGCAAACTGGAAGGGCAGCGGGTGAAGATCGGCGGGCATGCCACGCGGGTTGCCAGCGGGATGCTGATGCTCTGAGGTGTATTAGCCTTTGAGGGCCTCATCGCAGGCTGTCGCCAGCTCCCACAGAGCTCGCCCATCCCTATATCGATGCCGTCTACGCGGTCAGTGTAGGAGCGGCCTTGTGCCGCGAAAGGGCTGCGAAGCAGCCCCAGGATCTGAGCATCCACCAGAATCGCAGGGGC
>NZ_JABWRG010000097.1:0-18125 GCF_014268825.1 Pseudomonas sp. SWRI51
GGGCTGCTTCGCAGCCCTTCGCGACACAAGGCCGCTCCTACGCAGACCGGGTCAGGGCATCAGGCGCTGCGCAGAATGCTCAGGCGGCCGATCAGCGGCAACCTGGCGAACAGGTTGAACAGCGGCGCCGTGCAGCGCACCAAGGCCCGTGTGGCGTTGGCGGCGAGCGGGGTGTGGCAGCTCCAGCCCAGCGCCAGTACCGCCATCAGCAGCCCGCCGATGTAGTCGTCCTGGCCCCAGTGGGCACCGGCCACCAGCCGTGGCAGCATGAACAACACGGCCAGCGTCCAGATCACCACATGCTGCATCAGGCGGCGGCTGAACAGGCTCATGAACAGCGCCCAGATCAGCAGCACAGAGGCGTGGTCACCCGGGAAACTCTGGCTTGAGCGGTCCTTGAGTTCCCACTTGGCTTCCAGGTTCGGGTAGTAGTCGCTCAGGTGGACGGCGTTGTCGACCACCATCGATGGGCTGTTGTGTTGCCAGCCCATTGCGCTGACCCACTTGGAAAACAGCGCACGAATCACCACTAAGAGCAGCAGCGTTACCAGAAAGCCGAAAAATGCCTGGCGCACCTGCACGGCCTTGAACACCCAGTTGCCGCGAATCAGCAGCCCAAGCATGATCAGGCCAACCACGATATCGAACGGCCGCAGGCTGCCTACAGCCCAGATCGAGCGCCATACGACGTTATCGGCCAGCGGCGCGTTGAGGCTGCGGAACAGCCATTCGTCGAATGCCAGGCAAAGGGCCTGGCCAGCAGGCCACAACCAGAAACACAGTAATGCGATGGGCAGCAGTGTGCAGACTGCGAGTGGGCCCCAGGACCACCTGGCTTTAAACAGTGGTCGATTGTCCATAAGATACCTCGATCTCCAGAGAATATGAGCGCCGCCTGCGCGCTCTACAGCAGGCCATTTATTTGCCTGTAATTATTTTGACATCATTTGCAGATACCCGGACAACCATGAGCGACTTGCCAGATACCGATTTCACCCAACGATTCATCTTCGACGACCGCGATGTGCGCGGCGAGTGGGTGTCGCTGGACCAAAGCTACGCCGAAGTGCTGGCCCGTCACCCGTACCCGAAGCCGGTCGCCGCCTTGCTGGGCGAACTGATGGCGGCCACCGCCTTGTTGGTCGGCGCGCTCAAGTTCGATGGCCTGCTGATCCTTCAGGCGCGCTCCCAGGGGCCGATCCCGCTGCTGATGGTCGAGTGCTCCGGGGACCGCGAAATCCGCGGCGTGGCGCGCTATGAAGCGGAGCAGATCGCGGACAGCGCCTCGCTGGAACAACTGATGCCCGACGGCCACCTCACGCTGACCATCGACCCGGTCAAGGGCCAGCGTTACCAAGGCACTGTCGACCTGGATGGCGCCAACCTGTCCGAGTGCTTCACCAACTACTTCGTGCAGTCGCAGCAGTTGAACACGCGTTTTTGGCTGGACACCTCCACCGGCAAGGCCCGTGGCCTGCTGCTGCAGCAACTGCCGCGTGATCGCCAACCCGACGACGAAGAGCGCGAAGAGAGCTGGCAGCATGTGGTGGCCCTGGCCCACACCCTCAAGCTCGACGAGTGGGCGCTGGACAACGAAATCCTGCTGCACCGCCTGTACCACGAAGACGCGGTGCGGCTGTTCGATATCGAGCCGCTGCGCTTTCATTGCAGCTGCTCGCGCGAACGATCCGGCAATGCGCTGGTCAGTCTTGGCGAGGCGGATGCCAAGGCGTTGGTGGTTGAGTGCGGCGGCAAGATCGAGATCGATTGCCAGTTCTGCAACGAGCGCTATTTGTTCGATGCCGGTGATGTAGCGCAACTCTTTGCGGGTGGCGGTACGGACTCGGCATCAGAAACTCGTCACTGAAACGTTAAAGCTCAGGAGAATCTCCTGTCGAATTGCGCAAAATCGCAGTTCTGACAGGAGGGGCCTACTTTTTTTGGGCGTTTCTGGCATAATCCGGCCACTTTTTTCGCTGTAGTAGTTTTTCCTAAGCAACTACAAAACGTTCGGAGCACTCGGCCTCGGGCCGGATGGGGTATCTCATGACGCAAGCCAAAAACACCGTGTACACCGACCTCAGTGTCGATGAGCTGGTAAAAGAAGCGCTGCAACGCGGTGAAGGCGTGCTAGCCGATACTGGCGCACTGGTAGTCGAAACCGGTCACCGTACTGGCCGTTCGCCGGCTGACCGTTTCATCGTCGAAGAACCTTCCACCCAGGATGCCATCGCCTGGGGCCCGATCAACCGCAAGTTCCCGGCCGACAAGTTCGACGCCCTGTGGGACCGCGTGGAGGCGTTCAACAACGCCCAGGATCACTTCGTTTCCTACGTTCACGTAGGGGCCGCCGCCGAGCACTACCTGCCGGTGAAGATGACCACCCAGACCGCCTGGCAGAACCTGTTCGGCCGTTGCCTGTTCATCAACCCGGCGCAATACAACCCGGCCGACCGCGGCGAATGGCAGGTGCTCAACGTTGCCAACTTCGAATGCGTGCCTGAGCGTGACGGCACCAACTCCGACGGCTGCGTGATCATCAACTTCGCCCAGAAGAAGGTGCTGATCGCTGGCATGCGTTACGCCGGTGAAATGAAGAAAGCCATGTTCTCGGTGCAGAACTTCCTGCTGCCGGCCGCCGACGTGCTGCCAATGCACTGCGCCGCCAACATTGGCGAAGCGGGCGACGTCACGCTGTTCTTCGGCCTGTCCGGCACCGGCAAGACCACCCTGTCGGCCGACGAAAGCCGTTACCTGATCGGTGACGACGAGCACGGCTGGGGCGAGGGCGTGGTGTTCAACATCGAAGGCGGCTGCTACGCCAAGTGCATCGACTTGTCCGAGAAGAACGAGCCGGTCATCTGGAAAGCCATCAAGCACGGCGCTGTACTGGAAAACGTCGTTCTCGACGCCAACAAGCATGCCGACTACGCCGATGTCAGCCTGACCCAGAACAGCCGCGCGGCCTACCCGCTGGAACACGTTGCCAAGCGCTCCGAAGCCAACCTGGGCGGCGAGCCGAACGCAGTCATCTTCCTGACCTGCGACCTGACCGGCGTACTGCCGCCAGTGTCGATCCTGAACAACGAGCAGGCGGCCTACCACTTCCTGTCCGGCTACACCGCGCTGGTCGGTTCGACCGAAATGGGTTCGGGCGGCGGCATCAAGTCGACCTTCTCCACCTGCTTCGGCGCGCCGTTCTTCCCGCGCCCGGCTGGCGAGTACGCCGAGTTGCTGATCAAGCGTATCAATGGCTTTGGCTCGAAGGTCTACCTGGTCAACACCGGCTGGACCGGCGGTGGCTACGGCGTTGGCAAGCGCTTCAGCATCCCGACCACCCGTGGCGTGATCGCTGCCATCCAGAGCGGTGCTCTGGTCGGTGCCGAAACCGAACACCTGGGCATCATCAACCTGGACGTGCCGAAAGCCGTTCCAGGCGTCGATACCGCGCTGCTCAACCCACGCAACACCTGGGCTGACCAAGCTGCCTACGACGAAGCTGCCAAGGCGCTGGCCAAGCTGTTCACCGAGAACTTCAAGAAGTTCGACGTCTCCGACGCCATCAAGGCCGCCGGCCCACAGCTGTAAGCAACAACCGCAAAAGCCGCCCCTTGGGGTAATGCCAGGCAGTTAAGCCCATCGGGGCCGCTTTGCGGCCCATCGCGGGGCAAGCCCGCTCCCACAAAAGCAGCGTTCATGCATTCTGTGGGAGCGGGCTTGCTCGGACTGCCGAACCACCGCGATGGGCTTAACTGACTGGCATTACCCCTTGGGGCGGTTTTGCATGTTAGCCCCCGTCTTTCTGTAAAGCGCCCCCGAGGTGCAGGATTTCTGTTTCAATTCCAGCACTGACTGCGAAACAGAGACTGCCCCATGACCGAATCCCCCCAGCGTTCCGCCTTCTCGCACTTCCACCCCGTACTCACCCGCCCGCACGACAACGACCACAACGGCCATCTGGCCGGCTCCACGGTGCATGCGCTGTTCGAAACCGCCATTCAGGCGTTTCTGGTGGAGCAGGCCGAGCTGGACCTGCGCGAGGGTGAAGTGGTGGCGGTGGTGGTCAGCTCGGCGGCGGATTTCTTTGCCCTGCCAGGCTTCCCTGACGTGCTCGAAGTGGGGCTTGGGGTGACGCGGCTGGTGGGTAGCACCGTGGAGTTTCGCCTGGCGTTGTTCCGCCCTGGCGATGACGACGCCTGCGCGGCAGGCACGCTGGTGCAGGTGTTCGTCGACCGCGCCAGCGGGCGGCCCATGGCGCTGCCCGACAACCTGCGGCTGATCCTTGCCGGGCTCGCGCTCAATCGTTGAGGCGGATGATGCCCTCGCGCACGGCAAACAGCACCAGGCCCGGTACATCGCGGATTTGCAGGCGGTGCATGATCTGCGAGCGGTGGGCCTCGACGGTCTTGATGCTCAGGCCCAGGCCCTCGGCGATGGAACGGGTGGTTTCGCCACGGGCGATCAGCCGCAATATCTCGAGTTGGCGCACGGTCAGTTGGGTGGCGGGGTTGTTCGCAGCGTTTTGACGGGTGTGCTTGACCGCCTGGCCGATGACCAGCGGCAATACGGTCGAGCACAGGTACTGGCCGCCTGCCTGCAGCGATTGCAGGGCCAGCTCCAGCTCCAGCACTGTCGCGCTTTTCAGCAGAAACCCCTGCGCGCCCTGGCGCAGGCACTTCATCACGAACTCAAGTTCCGAGCGTGAAGAAAGCATCAACACCGCGCTTTCCGGGGCGCGCTCCGACAGCTCGCGCAAGGTCTGTTCGCCCTTGGAGGCGAGCGCTACGTCGAGCAGGATGATGTCTGGCCTGAACTGCTCGGCCAGCGCGACCGTCCCCAGGCAATCACCGGACTCACCGACCACGGCATATTCTTGTTTTTTTTCCAGCAGCGCTCGCAGGCCCGCGCGGAACAGCGGCGAGTCGTCAGCAAGGAGTACACGGCAACGCATAGGCTGTAACCTGTCTTGCAAAATAGAAGGAGCGTTGTTGGCTTTGTTCTGGGTGTTGCAATGCGGGCAGCCGTCAGCGGGCCGCTTGCATGCGTGGTGCCCGGGTGGCCTTGGCAACAGTCGGTTGAATGTTCGGTATGGCGCCGCTTCTGTCATTCATGGCCTGCAGCGTCGGCGAACTGGCAGATCAGAGCAGGCAACCGTTGCAGCGGTTCGACATGTTGTGCAGCCCCCATCCTGATAGCTTCCTTGGGCATGCCGAAAACCACGCAAGTGGCCTCGTCCTGGGCAACGGTGCTGGCGCCTTGTTCGCGCATGGCGAGCAGCCCGCGAGCGCCGTCATCGCCCATGCCGGTCATGATGATGCCCAGCGCCTGGCTACCGGCATGCCGCGCCGCCGAGCGAAACAGGACGTCTACTGAAGGCTTGTGGCGGTTGACCGCAGGGCCGTCGAGTACTTCGACCAGAAAGTGCGAACCGCTGCGCTTGAGCTGCATGTGCAGGCCGCCGGGAGCAAGCAGGGCCAACCCACTGTGCACGCGGTCCAGGTGTTTGGCTTCGCGTACTTCGATCTGGCAAAGGCCGTTGAGCCTGCGCGCAAAATCGGCAGTGAATTTTTCTGGCATGTGCTGGACGATGACGATGCCGGGGCAATTGTCCGGCAGGCGCTTGAGTATGAATTCCAGTGCCAGTGTGCCACCCGTCGAGCAGCCAAGTGTAACGATTCGTTCGGGTGTTTTGAGGCCGTACGTCGCGCCGCTTGCGGTTTTTTTTTCTTCCACCGGCTTGCTGGCCGGCGCGCGCGGGGCGGCGCGTCGCGCGGCGTTCTCGACACTGCTGACCAGCTCGCTTTCGATGTCTTCCAGCGCCTTGCGCAGGCCCAGCCTTGCCTTGGTGAAAATACCGGCGGCGCCGGCCTTGAGGGCTTGCTCGACCAGCGCGGTGCCCGGCTCGGCCAGGCTTGAGCAGATGATGGTCGGGGTGGCGCGCTCGGCCATGATCTGGCGCAGGAACGTCAGCCCGTCCATGCGCGGCATCTCAAGGTCGAGAATCAGCACATCGGGCCAGTCCTTGCGCAGCTTGTCGATGGCGTAGAGCGGGTCGGCGGCCATGCCGATAACGCGAATGTGCGCGTGTTTTTCCAGAAGTTGCGTCAGTACCTGGCGCACCAGTGCCGAGTCATCGACGATGAAAACGCGGATCGGCTCCTTGCCTCGTGTGTTCATACCCGCTCGAATACCGAAGGCTGCGCCAGGCGCAGCGGCAGATCGAAACCGTGGATGCTTTCGGCGTGGCCGATAAACAGCATGCCGCCGACGCGCAGTTGCCCGACCATGCGCCGGACGATTTCCTGCTTTTGCGCAGCATCGAAGTAGATCAGCAGGTTACGCAGGAAAATCACGTCAAATGTCCCCAAGTCTTCCGGTAATGGCCGGATCACATTGACCTCACGAAAACGCACCCGTGCGCGCAGGTTGGCCTGGATACGCAGGCGCCCTTGCATTTCGCCGACGCCGCACTGGGCGTAGCGGCGCAGCCAGCCTTCGGGGAAGTAGCGGCTCTGCTCCATGCTGTAGATGCCGCTTTCTGCCACTGCCAGCATGCTCTGGCTGAGGTCGCTGGCCGTCACCGACCAATCGCCGCTCAGGTGCTCGGCGGCAACCATGGCCAGGCTGTAGGGCTCCTCCCCCGACGAGCAGGCCGCGCTCCACATGCGTACCGGCCCGCGCTGCTGCGCGAGCCATTGGCCGAGAAACTCGAAGTGCGGGTGCTCGCGGAAGAAGTAGGTTTCGTTGGTGGTCAGCAGGTCGATCACCAGGCGCCGTTCGCGCTGGTGGGCGGGGTCGGCAATCATCGCCAGGTACTGGTCGTAGTTGCTCAACTGGAAATGCCGCAACCGGCGCATAAGCCGGCCAGCCACCAAGGTGCGCTTGTTGCTGGCCAGGTGAATGCCCGAGGCGTCCTGCATCAGGCGCTGCAACTGCTGAAACTGCGTTTCGCCAAGCTTGGGCAAGTTGAGCATGGGTCAGTCCGCCGCCCGGACTTGGGCCAGGTCGAGCAGGTCCTGGGTCGACAACACTTGCAGCAGGTTGAGAATGATCAGAAACCCCTGTTCCTGCTGCGCCATGCCGGCAATGAAGTCGGCGCGGATCCTGGCACCGAACGGCGGCGGCGGCAGCACCTGGCGGGTGTCGATGTCATGCACCGCGTCCACCGCATCGACCACCAGGCCCAGGCGCTGGCTGGCATCCTCCAGGGTCAGCTCGGTGATCACGATGCAGGTGCGCTTGTCGGGTTCGGTGCGGCTCAGGCCAAAGCGGGCGGCGAGGTCCAGCACGGGCACCACGTTGCCGCGCAGGTTGATCACGCCGTGGATGTAGTCCGGCATCATCGGCACCCGCGTGACCTCGTCGTACTCGATGATTTCACGCACCAGGTCGATGGGCAGCGCGTAGCCGGCCTGGCGCACCCGAAAACTCAGGTGTTGGATGCATTGTGCTTCGGCCAGGCTGCCGAATGAGGCTTGCATAGCGGTCATGGGGCGCCCCGGTCAGGAGAAGTTGACGAACTGGCTGTCGTCCAGGCTGGCCTTGCGCATGGCTTGCAGCGGCTCGCTGGTCAGCGTCTCCACAGGCCGATGAACGCGGGTCATGCCATCTTGCTGGAAGCGGAAGAACGCGATCAGCTCCTGCAACTGGCCGGCCTGGGCGTTCATCTCTTCGGCGGTGGCCGCCAGCTCCTCGGAGGCCGAGGCGTTCTGCTGGGTGATCTGGTTCATCTGGCCCATGGCGATGTTGACCTGGCCGGCGGCACTGCTTTGCTCTTGCGAGGCGGCGGTGATTTCCTGCACCAGGTCCGAGGTGCGCTGGATGTTCGGGACGATTTCGCCCAGCAGCACGCCGGCTTTTTCGGCCAGTTGCACGCTGCTCGACGCCACCTGGCCGATTTCCTGGGCGGCCACCTGGCTGCGTTCTGCCAGCTTGCGCACCTCGGCGGCCACCACGGCGAAGCCTTTGCCGTGCTCGCCGGCGCGGGCGGCTTCGATGGCGGCGTTGAGCGCCAGCAGGTTGGTCTGGTAGGCAATGTCGTCGATGATGCCGATCTTGTCGGCGATCTGCTTCATGGCCAGCACCGTGTCACCCACCGCCGTGCCGCCCTGGCCGGCATCATCGGCGGCCTTGGCTGCGATGTTGTCGGTGAGCTTGGCGCTTTCGGTGTTCTGCGCGATGGATGCCGACATCTGCTCGATCGAGGCGCTGGTCTGCTCGACGCTGGCGGCCTGCTCGCTGGCCGCCTGGCTGAGCGACTGGGACGTCGAGCTGACTTCGGCAGACGCCGAGGACAATGCATCGGCAGCACTGCGCACATCACCGAGGATGCTGCGCAGGCGTACTGCCATGTTCTGCATAGAGCCCAGCAGTTGCCCGGTTTCGTCGCGGCGATTGACCACCAGGTCGTGGCTCAGGTCGCCAGCGGCCATGCGGTCGGCAGCTTGTACAGCGCCGGCCAGCGGGCGGGTGATGCTGCGGGTGACCAGCACGCCAATCAGCAGGCCGGCCAGGGTGGCGGCGATCACCAGGATGATCATCTGTGTGCGCGAACTGTCGGCAATGGCGGTGATGTCGCTGTTGGCTTCACCCGCACGGGCCTGTTTATGCTGGCTGGCAAGGCCCAGCAACTGGTCGACTTCGTCGCCAGCGGCGACTGCGCGCGGCAGCATGTCGAGGGTCGGGCTGGTGGCTTGCAGCTCGCCGGACTGGCGGTGCGTGGCGAGCAGCAGGGTGGCGGCGTTGACGTAGTCGTTCAGCAGCGTGGCGACCTTGTCGAGGTCGCCCTTGCCCGCAGCGGTGATGTGGTAGTCCTTGGCCTTGAGCACCAGCTCGCGGGTGTTGTCCAGGGCTTTGCGGGCATCGCCGGCGGCTTGGTCGCGCTGCTCGATGCTGGTTGCCAGCAAGCTCTGGCGCATCGAACGCCCGGCGCTGATGAGCTGGATATTGGCCTCTTGCAGAGTACTCAAACCTTGGATGTCCATGTCGTACATCCGGTCGGAGAGCTGGTCGACGCGGTCGAGGTTACGAATGCCGATAAGGCCGATGATAGCGGTGAGCGCCACTACCACGATGAAACCGAGGGTCAGGCGTACCCCGATCTTCATATTGCTGATCCATTGCATGTCTGTTCTCCGGAAAGGTTGGGTATCGCCGCAGAAGGACGATGCTTGGTGTCATTGCGCTGTTGCAGGTCGCGGAACAGGCTGGCGATATCCAGGATCAGCGCCACCTGGCCTGAGCCGAGGATGGTCGAGCCACTGATGCCGTTGAGGTGGCGGAACAACTGCCCGAGCGGCTTGATCACTGTTTGCAGCTCGCCGAGCAGGCGGTCGACGATCAGCCCGACCTGTTGGCGGCCTTGGCTGACCACCACGATGTTGCGCCGGCTGGTGGTGGGCACGCCCAGGGCAAAGTGCGTGGTCAGGTCGATGCACGGCAGCGGTTTGCCGCGCAGGTTGAGCGGGCCGTTGATGGTGGCTGGGGCCTCCATGCACTCGGTGACCATGTCCAGTGGGATGACGAAGCGGTCATCGCCGGCACCGACCAGAAACCCGTCGATGATGGCCAGGGTCAGCGGCAGGCGGATGCGGAAAATACAGCCTTTGCCGGGCTCTGATTCGATCTCGATGGTGCCGCGCAGCTCGTCGATGGCGCTGCGCACCACGTCCATGCCAACGCCGCGCCCGGACAGGTTGGAGACCTGCTCGGCGGTGGAGAACCCGGCTTCGAAGATGAGCATGTGGATATCACTGTCAGGCAGCAGGCTGTCGGCATCGAGCATGCCGCGGGCGATAGCCTTCTCGCGGATTCTGGCGGTGTTCAGGCCGCGCCCGTCGTCCTGGATTTCCAGCACGATCATGCCCGAGTCATGCCCGGCACTGAGGCTCAGGTTGCCTTGCGCCGGCTTGCCGACAGCAAGGCGCTCCTCGGCACTTTCGATGCCGTGGTCGATGGCGTTGCGCACCAGGTGGATCAGCGGGTCGGCAATGCGGTCGGTGAGCGTCTTGTCCAGCTCGGTGTCACCGCCGTGCAGGTGCAACTGGATCTGCTTGTTCAGCGTCAGGCTGACGTCGCGCACCACGCGGTGGAAGCGGTTGAAGGTTTCGCCGATCTCGACCATGCGCAGCTTCAGCGCGCGCTCGCGGATCTGCTCGACATGCTGATGCACGGCCTGGACCCGCTCGATGCATTCGCTGTCGCCGGTCTGCATGGCCTGCATATGCGCACCCGCCGTGCTGATGACCAGCTCACCGACCAGGTTGATCAGCTCGTCGAGCTTGTGCGCCGCCACCTTCACCAGGCTGCTGGCGGTGTGTACCACGCGGGGCTCGTCGCTTGCCGGGGTGGGCGCCAACGTTTGCGTCGCCGGGCGCAGGCTGGCCGTTGCGGGGGTGTCATCCGGCGCTGTCTGGCAGGTGAGGGTCAGCTGGTAGAAACCATCGGCGAGGCTGAACACCTCTTCGAGGGTCTCGCGGCTGGCCTCGGTGCTCAGGGTGATGTCGAAGCCCAGGTAGCATTGCTCGGGGTCCATCTGCTCAAGGGCCGGCAGGGCGTCGGTCAGGGTATCCACGGCCAGAATGTCGCCCAGGCGGGCCAGGTAGCGGATGAACGCGCAGGGGTCGAAACCGTTGCGCAGCAACTCTGCGTCCAGGCGCAGGGCCAGTTGCCACACCGCTGGGCCTTGCGCGGCGTGTGGCGCGCTGCTGGTGAAGGCTTCGAGGGCGGCCAGCAGCTCGGCCTGGCGCGGGGTATGCGGCGCCAGGGTTGCGGTGTGCGGGTCTATGCTGCGCACCATGACGTTGAGTTCGTCCATGCACTGCAGCATCAGCGAGGTCAGCGCGTCATCCAGCGCGCACTCCCCGTCGCGCACCTGCATCAGGCGGTTTTCCAGGTGATGGGCCAGGGCGACCAGGGGCTCCAGCGAGAAGATCCCGGCCGAGCCCTTGAGCGTGTGCACCGAGCGGAACAAGGCGTTGATGGCCTCGCTGTCAGTGGGGCTGCGCTCCAGTACCAGCAGGCAGTCTTCGGCTTCGCGCAGCAGGTCGTTGGCTTCTTCTAGAAAACCTTGGAGTAACTGCTGCCACTGTTCTGCGTCGAGCATGGGGTCATCCTGCACAGACGGATTGGAGGTCAAGCAACAGCCCGGTCGGGCGTAGCAGCTCGATCAGTGCGGCGGCCTCGCTGGACACAGCCAGCACTTGCAGTGGCGTGTTGGCGCCGCCCAACTGCTTGCCCAGGGCCAGCAGCAGTTGCAGCCCGGCGCTGTCGAGCTCGCCCAGCGCGCTGAGGTCGAGCGCCCAGGGGCCGGGGTTTTCAGCCAGCAACTCGAGCAGCGCGGCGTGGGTGTCGCGCGCCTCGAAAATGGTCAGGTCGCCCGCCAGGCACAGGCATGCAGGCGTGTCTGCTGCGCTGGGCCGTAGCGTCAGGCTGGCCATCAGCCCACCAGCTTTTCTACGGCAGCCAGCAACTGCTGAGGCTGGAATGGTTTGACCATCCACGCCTTGGCACCGGCTGCCTGGCCCTCGGCCTTCTTGCTTTGCTCGCTTTCGGTGGTGAGCATCATGATCGGCGTGAAGCGGTACTCGGCGCGGGCCTTGAGGGCCTTGACCAGGCCGATGCCATCGAGCTTGGGCATGTTCACGTCGCTGATGATCAGGTTGACCTTCTGCCCGGTCAGCTTGGCCAGCGCATCCTGCCCGTCGCAGGCTTCGATGATGGTATGGCCGGCGCTGGCGAGGCTGATGCGCACCAGTTGGCGCATGGAGGCCGAGTCGTCGACGATCAGAATGGTTTTGGCCATTGGGGGAGTACCTGAGGGGTTAGAAGAAGGTGAGTTCGCCAGCATCGGCCGGTTCGCGCTGGCCGCTGCGCTCTTCGCGGGTGGTGAAGCGCTCGCGCTGGCCACGCAGCCAGGCGTCGATGTCGCCCAAGGCCGGGTCATCGGTGGCGATGGCGGTCAGCAGCTCGGCAAGGTCGATGGCGATATGGTCAAGCATCTGGTCGACCCGGTCCTGGAACTGCAGGTTGACCAGAATCGCCTGGATATGGTGCTGGGTGGTGCGGGCGTCCTGCTGCAGCTCGCGGGAGGTCTGGTCGAGGGCCTTGAGGTTGCCGCCAAGGCCGTCGATCACCTCATCGAGCAATTGCTGCATGCGCGCCAGGTCGGTCTGGTCGTGGATCGTGAGGGCCTGGGCGGTTTCGATGCTGGACTGGATGGCATGGTTGATCTCGCCAACCTTGGCATCCATCGACTGCCCGGTGGTGGCCGACAGTTGCGAGAGTTTGCGCACCTCGTCGGCGACTACCGAAAAGCCGCGGCCGTACTCGCCGGCACGGGCTGCTTCGATGGCGGCGTTGAGCGCCAGCAGGTTGGTCTGGTTGGCGATTTCCTGGACGTGCCGGGCCATCTGTTGCAACTGGCCGGTGTAGCTGTCCAGGTGGCTGATGCTTTCCAGCACCGCGCTCTGGCGCTGGCCACGGCTGGCGAAGGCTTCGGTGACCTGATGCAGTTGTTCGGTGCAGTGGCGCAGCCCTTGGCCGACGCCGTCTTGTTCCAGGGTGCGTTCGGCGGCATCGAGCGACACACCCACGCGCTGGTGAATGGCGGCAAAGCGCTCGAGCAAACCGCCGATGTTCTCGGCAACCAGCAAGCGGCTTTGCTGCAGGCCGTCGGCCCAGGCGGTGGCGGCGTGCGGCAGCAGCAGCGACAGGTCGCGATCACGCGGTTGGGTAGCTTCCGGCAGGGCTTCGGCCAGGGCCTGTGCAGGGCTGGCAATAGGGCGGGGGCGTAGGAGCAGGGTAGCGAGTGCGATGGCGCTGAGCGCAAGCAGGCCCAACCAGACGATACCGGTGAACAATGCCGTGGCGCATACCGCTATGCCGGTCCATATGACGAGATACATCCGCATTCCGCTGCGCGCCTTTTCCAGGTTACGAGCGCAAATGGTACAGGCCGAGTTTTGACGTCAAAATCGGGACAGCCCTTAATCCGACCATGGAGTCATGGCCGAGCGGTAGTCGCGGGTATCGCCATTTTTTTGATTGACCAGTCAGCTAAAACCGGGCGGGGCGCCGTTTACAGCCGAGTGTGGGCCGACGCGTTTTGTCGCAGGGTAGGAGGCGGGAATGCTTAAGGGTTAGGAGTATGGCGTAAGCCAATGGCGTGGTGGCAATTTGCCTAAGCCATTAAGGGGGGTGGCCTGCGGCGGGCGCCGCAGGCCAGGGGTATTTTAGTGACGACCGTGGCGCTTGTGCTTGCGGTGGCCGTAGTGGTGGCCGCGGTCGTAGTGACGGCGGTCATCATAGCCGCGACGGTAGCGGCGATCATCGCGGCGCTCGTCTTCGTCGGCCTTGTTGCCCATGTAGTTACCCAGTGCGCCGCCGGCGCCGCCGCCTGCTGCTGCACCGATGTAGCTGCCGTTGGTGCCGCCCAGCGAGCGACCGACCACGTTACCGCCGGCTGCGCCCAAGGCGCCACCGATGGCTGCCTCACCGCGCTGGCGTTTGTCGGCACCCACCGCACTACCGGCCGCGCCGCCCAGCCCTGCGCCAATAGCGCCGCCGGTGCTGCCGCCGATCTGCTGACCGACCACCGAGCCCAGTACCCCACCTAGCGCGCCGCCAATGCCGGCTTCGGTGGTGCCGCCTGCCATGGCAACGCCGCTGAGCAAGCTGAAAGACAACAACAGAATCGAGGAGTACTTCTTCATCGAGAGAGCCTCAGAGGGATGACGAAGCGGAATTTGAGGCTGGGCCGTGCTGCTGGCAATCGAAATCCGACGAGTAGCACGAGTTGTACACAATTCTGTAAGTTGTTGAATTGTGTATGAAACTTTCGCCGTTTTTGGCTGTCCGAGGTATTTGTGACGAAGCCCTGATCCATTGCGGACAGGGCTTTTTTGTGGGCGTCAGCCAGGTGTGTGTAGGAGCGGCCTTGTGCCGCGAAAGGCCCCAGGATTTGCGTGTCATGCAAAATCGCTGGGGCCGCTTCGCAGCCCTTTCGCGACGCAAGGCCGCTCCTACAGGAAGGGCCGCGCCGGCTGGCGGTGGGGATTAGATGATGCGCCCGTCATCCCGCGCCCGCTCAAGCTTGATGGCAATGAACTTGGAGGTCGGCGTGTGGCTGCCCTCGCCAATGCTCTCCAGCGGTACCAGCGGGTTCACCTCAGGGTAATAAGCCGCCGCCTGCCCGGCAGGAATGTCGAACGCCAGCAGCGTGAAGCCGTGCACCCGGCGCACGTGCTCGTCGCCCCACAGCGACACGATGTCGACCTTCTGCCCCGGCTGGAAGCCCAGGCGGATGATGTCGGCTTCGTTGGCGAACAGCACGTCACGCTGGCCGCGCACGCCGCGATAACGGTCGTCCATGCCATAAATGGTGGTGTTGTACTGATCGTGCGAGCGCATCGATTGCATGATCAGGTCGGGCAACTGGCCGCTGGCACGCACGCGCTCATCGAGCAGGCTGTCGGGCAGCAGGTTGGCCTTGAAGTTGGCGCGCCCGCTTGCAGTCTGCCACTGTCGGCTGCCGGCGCTGTTGCCAAGGTAGAAACCCCCCGGCAGTTCCAGGCGCTGATTGAAGTCGGCGAAGCCCGGAATGGTGTCGGCGATCAGGTCGCGAATACGCCCGTAGTCGGCCACCAGCCATTGCCAGTCCACCGGCTGCTTGCCCAGCGTGGCGGCGGCGATACCTGCAACCACCGCAGGCTCAGAACGCATCTGGCGCGACAGCGGCTTGAGCTGGCCGTTGGAGGCGTGGACCATGCTGAACGAATCTTCCACGGTGACCGCCTGTGGGCCGTCATCCTGCAGGTCGATATCGGTGCGGCCCAGGCACGGCAGGATCAGCGCCTGCTTGCCATGCACCAGGTGGCTGCGGTTGAGTTTGGTGCTGATGTGCACGGTCAGGTCGCAGTTGCGCAGCGCCTGGGCGGTGCGCTCGGTGTCCGGGGTCGCCTGGGCGAAGTTGCCGCCCAGCCCGATGAACACCTTGGCGCGGCCTTCGAGCATGGCGTGGATCGCCTCGACGGTGTTGTGGCCGTTGTGCCGAGGCACGTCGAAACCAAAACGCTTTTGCAGGGCATCGAGCAGCGCGACCGGTGGGCGTTCATTGATGCCCATGGTGCGGTCGCCCTGCACGTTGCTGTGGCCGCGTACCGGGCACAGGCCCGCGCCCGGCGCACCGAGGTTGCCGCGCAGCAGCATCAGGTTGACGATTTCCTGGATGGTCGGCACCGAGTGGCGATGCTGGGTGATGCCCATGGCCCAGCACATGATCACGCGCTTGCCTTTGCAGTACATGCGCGCCGACAGTTCGATGTCGGCCAGGGTCAGGCCCGACTGCGCTTCGATTTGAGCCCATGGCGTTGCGTCGACTACCGCCAGGTACTCGTCCACACCATGGCCATGCTCGGCAATGAATGCGTGGTCAAACACCGCCGGCTGGCCAGCGGCCTGGGCTTCGCGCTCCCATTGCAGCAGGAACTTGGCCATGCCGCGCAGCAACGCCATGTCGCCGCCCAGGGCCGGGCGCAAGAACGCCGTGTTGGTCGGGCGGTCGCTGTTGGTCAGCATCTCCAGCGGGTTCTGCGGGTGCTGGAAGCGCTCCAGGCCGCGCTCTTTGAGCGGGTTGACGCAAATCACCTGGGCGCCGCGCTTCACGGCATCACGCAGCGGGTCGAGCATGCGCGGGTGGTTGGTGCCGGGGTTCTGGCCCCAGACAAAAATGGTATCGGCGTGCTCGAAGTCGTCATAGGTGACGGTGCCCTTGCCGACGCCAACGCTCTGCCCAAGGGCGACGCCACTGGCCTCGTGGCACATGTTCGAGCAGTCCGGGAAGTTATTGGTGCCGTAGGCGCGCACGAACAACTGGTACAGGTACGCCGCTTCGTTGCTGGCGCGCCCGGAGGTGTAGAACTCGGCCTGATCCGGGCTCGACAGCCCGTTCAGGTGGCGCGCAATCAGCGCAAAGGCAGCGTCCCAGTCGATCGGCTGGTAACGGTCGCTGAGCGGGTCGTAGACCATCGGCTCGGTCAGGCGGCCCTGGTATTCGAGCCAGTAGTCGCTTTGCTGCAGCAGCGCAGTGACGCTGTAACGCGCAAAGAATGCGGCATCGACGCGGCGCTTGGTTGCCTCCCAGTTCACCGCCTTGGCGCCGTTCTCGCAGAACTTGACCATGCCGCTTTCCGGCGAGTCGCCCCAGGCGCAGCCCGGGCAGTCGAAACCGCCGTTCTGGTTGGTCTTGAGCAGCGCGCGGATGTTCTTCAGCGCGTTGTCGCTGCCGACCCACGCCTTGGCCACGCTGCGCAGCGCGCCCCAGCCGCCAGCGGGGCCAGGGTAGGGCTTGTAGCGCGGGGTGGAGGCGGGGGCGTTAT
Organism: Pseudomonas sp. SWRI51; assembly: GCF_014268825.1. Classification (NCBI taxonomy): domain Bacteria; kingdom Pseudomonadati; phylum Pseudomonadota; class Gammaproteobacteria; order Pseudomonadales; family Pseudomonadaceae; genus Pseudomonas; species Pseudomonas sp. SWRI51. The sequence continues at coordinate 16,377 of NZ_JABWRG010000097.1, forward strand.
CGGGGAGCTTTTCGTAAGAGGTCACGGCTGTTGCTACTCCGCCGCGGGGCTGAAAACCCGCGGTGCACTGTGTTTAGGCAAATGAATAAGGTTGAGGTTGTGCTTGCGTGCCCATTGCAGGGCAAGGCCGGTGGGCGCCGAAAGGCTGACCAGGGTCTGGATGCCGGCGCGCAGCACTTTCTGGATCAGCTCCAGGCTGCAGCGGCTGGTGACGATAGCCAGGCCACCTTGGGTGTCGATGCGTTGGCGCAGCAGGGCGCCGATCAGCTTGTCCAGTGCGTTGTGCCGGCCAATGTCTTCACGGCCCATCAGCAGTTGGCCGTCGCTGTCCATGAACAGTGCTGCATGCACGGCGCCGCAGTGCTGGCCAAGGGGCTGGAAGGCGTCGATGCGCCGCCGCAGGTCATTCAGCCAGTGGGGCGGTGGCAGCGGTGCGCCGGGCAGCACTTGCAGTTCGGGCAGGGCTTGCTCCAGCGCCTCGACGCCGCACAGCCCGCAGCCGCTGGTGCCGGCTAACTGACGGCGCTGGTTTTTCAGGCCCCAGAAGGCGCGGCTGGAAATTTCCACGTCGGCGTACAGCGCCGAGCCGCTGCCGGACAGCTTCACATCGTAGATTTCGTGGGTGCTGGTGACGATGCCGCTGCCCACACTGAAGCCCACCGCGAAGTCTTCGAGGTCGGTGGGGCTGACCAGCATCACCGCCTGGTTGAGGCCGTTGTAGACAATGGCCAGGGCCACTTCTTCGGCCAGCGGCGTGCGCTCGGGCGCCTCGTCAGTGAGCTGTGCGTATTGGTAGGTGTTGCTGGCAGCGGGCAAGGCCAGGTTTGACGGTGCCGCGCAGACCGGAGGCTTGCTGTTCATCGGGGTATACCGGCGGCTGTTCAACGTCACAAGCCTAGGCTTGTAGAACGGCGGCGTCTAATCGCTAGGTTCTATGCCGTGATAGACCGCGTCGATTGGTCGCAGAGCGGCGGTTTGGCCAAAGCTGGCCTAGACTTTTGCTTCCCATGGAATCCATACCCGAGGAGCGCCACATGAGCCTGTTCAGTTTCGTGAAGGAAGCCGGCGAAAAATTGATCGACCTGCTGACCCCTGGCAACGCCAACGCCGAGGAGCAGTTGAAGCAACACGTCGAGAAAGTCGGCCTGGGCAACCCGAATATCTCGGCCACGGTCGAGGGTGACAAGGTCATTCTCAAGGGCGAGGTCGCCAGCCAGGAAGAAAAAGAAAAGATCATTCTGGCCGCCGGCAACATCGCCGGAGTGGCTTCAGTGGAAGACCAGATCACTGTTACCGGCCCGGTCGCCCAGGCGGCGCGCTTCGTGACGGTGAAGAAAGGCGACACCCTGAGCGGCATTGCCAAGGCCGAGTATGGGGATGCCAACAAGTACAACAAGATCTTCGAGGCCAACAAGCCGATGCTTTCGCACCCGGACAAGATCTATCCGGGGCAGGTGTTGCGTATTCCGGAGTGATCGCCAAACCCTGTGGCGCCACATCGATGCCGTTTTACACGGTGTAGGAGCGGCCTTGTGCCGCGAAAGGGCTGCGAAGCGGCCCCAGGATCCGAGCACCATGCAGAATCGCTGGGGCTGCTTCGCAGCCCTTTAGCGGCACAAGGCCGCTCCTACACTGACCGCGTAGACGGCATCGATATGGGGATGGGCGAGCTCTGTGGGAGATCACCCAGCCCTTCCGGGCTGCGCTGTCGCGCAGAGAACTGGGCACCGTGGGAGCGGGCTTGCCCCG
>NZ_JABWRG010000098.1:0-18093 GCF_014268825.1 Pseudomonas sp. SWRI51
CGAAAGGGCTGCGTAGCAGCCCCGCCGATATCAGGGTGGTGCACAAATCCAGGGGCCGCTACGCAGCCCTTTCGCGACACAAGGCCGCTCCTACACGGGACCGCGTAGCTTGCCCATCACGCCAGTTCGCAACGCTCGAAGAACCGCTCCCGGCCAATGATCATCAGCGCCGCCCGCTTGTGCGGGAAATCGAACTCTTTCTCGCAGTGGAAGCACTGGTCCTGCATGTAGCCGATCATCTTGGCATTGTCGGCACGCGGCTCGGCCACCACGCGCTGGGTGCGCGGGTCATCCAGGAACAGGTAATGCACCAGCGCCGATAGCCAACTGGCCACTTTATGCGGGCCGCGATGGGCCTCTTCACCCACCAGCATATGGATGCCGCGGTCGTAGTCGCCTGCCGGATAGAACGGCGCAATGCGGTCCTCCTTGGCCCAGTAAGCCTCGAAGTAGGCGAACGGCTGGTCATCGAAGCAGCCGATCAAGGTGAGGGTGTGCGGGTCGGCGGCAAGTTTGTCGAGGTACTCACGGTGCTGCGCCAGCGAGCCGCCTTCCTGCCAGAAGTGCACCACACGCGGGTTGTTCTGCCAGCGATTGAAGCGTTCCAGGTCCTGTTCCACCTCAAGGGTGCGCAGCGAGACCCACGCGCCCAGCCGTGCATCGAAACGCCGGTACACCTCGCCGCGAGGTTTAGGGGCGCGGCGCGGGTGGCGCTTGCCGTCGGTCAGCAGCATCTGCTGCGGGTAAACGCCACTGGGCGATTCGCCCAGCCAGGGCTGCGGCAACTGCCAGAACAAGGTGCGCTCGCAGACATACCGCCCCGGCGCGGCCCCCGGCAGCAGCAGGCTACTGGCAACCGCTTGCAGCACCGGCTGCGGCAGGTGCCAGGCCAGGCGCTGGCAGGCAGGGTCGCGTGACAGCAGCCAGTAACAGGCCGCCCACAGCGCCTGCTGCGGGCGCTCGGGGCAGAGCTGCTCAAGGTGCACCTCAACAGAGTCCCCCCGCGCCAGGCGGACGGTGATCAGCGGGCGGCCTTCCAGGGTCAGGCTCAGGCGCTGGTCGACTTCGTCGGCCTGCAGGTTGTGCCAGCGGGGAACGTTCAGGGGCGGCGAAGCGGCATCGAACGGCATGGTCAGGGCTCACGAAAAATGAAAGAAAAGCTCACTTTTCAAAAACGTGGCCGCCCTTGCGCAATTTAGTCGCGCGGTGCCTGAACGGTGATGCGGTAAGGCTGGAAAATGCGTGCCAGTTCGCCGTTGTCACGCAGTTGGCGCATCAGGCTGGCGAATGCCTCGGCGCTGATCGGCGCGTCCGGGCGCAGCAGCGCGTAATGGTGGTAGACCTGATCAACCCGCTCCGAAGCCATCAGCTCCGGGCGGCTGTCGGGGTTGCGCCGGAGAAAATCACTCAGGTACGACCGGGTAACCAAGGCAACGTCGGCCCGCCCGCGTTCGACCATCGACAGGTTGCTGTCGTGGGAATAGGTGAGCGTCGCGTGGTAGCGCTGTTTCAGGAAGCCTGGGTCTGCATTGAAATTGGCGAATGCATAGTGGTAGCCGTTGAACAGCGCCAGGCGCTTGCCCTCGATGGCATCGAAGTAGCGCTGGTCGCGCCCTGACTGGGCGTGGGCTACAAATACTTCGGCGTCTTCCAGGCCCATGTCCACTGCCCGGTAGGCAATACCCTGCCAACCCCATTTCGGGTTCTCGAAGATGGCCATGTCAGTGCGGCCCTGCTGGAAATCACCAAAACGCCGGGGAATGGAAGTGGGCACCAGAATGAATCGATAACGCGGCTGCAAACGGTTGAGGGCCTCGGCCAGTTGCGGCAGCAGGCCAGTGTCGGCGCCTTGCTCGGGGCGCACGGTGTAGGGCGGGAAATGCGCCGCGCCGATTCTGACCTCAAGCGCCTCGCCTGCCTGGGTGAATACCGTGACCAGCGATGCGCCCAGCAGCAACAGCAGGGATGACAGTTTTGGGCTGGGCAGTGAAGTCAAGATGGGACACTCGTCACAAATATGCGCTTAAGCTAGGCGTTTTCCAAAACCGGCACAACCGTTGGATATGCCAAAGTGCCACAGGATGCCATGGCGCGCGACTTTGGCTACGCTCTACGGGCCTGCGCGGTCCGTGCGGCGCAAACCACTGCTACAGAGAGGGAGCCTGGCATGGGCCACTGGTTGGTGATCGACCTGGAAGCCACCACCGATGACGGTGGCTGGCCGGTCACGGAGATGGAAATCATTGAAATCGGCGCTAGCCTGGTGACCCGCGAAGGCCGCGAGGTCGACCACTTCCAGCGCTTCGTGCGGCCGCGCCGGCGGCCGCAACTGACGCCGTTCTGCCGTGAATTGACGCACATCGACCAGGCCAGCGTCGATAGCGCCGAACCGTTCGCCGAGGTATGGGCGCAGTTCGAGCACTGGCTGGGCACGCATCAGGCGCAGTTGCAGGCGTGGGTCAGTTGGGGCGACTACGACCGCAAGCAGTTGCTTCAGGAATGGCAGTTGCATCAGGTAGGCAGCGTGCTGGCGCAGGTGCCGCACATCAACCTCAAGCAGCGTTTCGCCAAGGCGCGCCACCTGCAACGCCCGGCGGGCCTCAACAGCGCCTTGCAACTGGCCGGCATGCACTTCAACGGGCAGCAGCATCGGGCGCTTGAGGATGCACGCAACACCGCGCGGCTGCTGCCTTTGAGCCTGCCGCCGGGTGGCGCCTGAAACAGATGACGCACGGGTTGGCCTTGGGCATACTGGCCAGCCCTTTTTTCCATGCTTTTTTCAGGAGTCGCCCATGTTCAAGGTCAACGAGTACTTCGATGGCACCGTCAAGTCGATCGCCTTCGAGGGCAAAGAAGGTCCGGCCACCGTCGGCGTCATGGCCCCGGGCGAATACGAATTCGGCACCGCCAAGCGTGAAGTCATGCATGTGGTGTCGGGTGCTCTGACGGTCAAGCTGCCGGGTAGCGATGCCTGGGAAACCTTCGAAGCCGGTGCCAGGTTCAATGTGGCGGCCGACAGCAAGTTCCAGCTGAAAGTAGCCGTTGATACCGCTTACCTGTGCGAGTACCTCGACTAAGCGGCAGCTTTGGCGAGCTGCTTTCTGCGCCGGCATTTTGTGTAGGAGCGGCCTTGCGTCGCGAAAGGGCTGCGTAGCAGCCCCAAGATCTCTGCCTCATGCCAAATCGCCGGGGCTGCTGTGCAGCCCTTTCGCGACACGAGGCCGCTCCTACACGAGACCGCGTGGCTTTTGATTGTTTACCCCCGCAAAAAACCCGCCACCTTCTGCGCCGCAGCCTGCATATGCTGCTCATGGCTGAACCCCGACGCCTTCAATGGCTTCAGGTCATGATCCCCCGCCACCAGCCAGCTGACCTCAACCCCGGGCGCCAGCTCATAGCCCTGCACCGTCTCGCGATTGCCTAGCGCATCGCGCTCGCCCTGCACGATCAAGGTACGCGTACGCAAATCCGCCAGGTGCGCCACCCGCGGTTTTTCCGGCTTGCCCGCTGCATAGAACGGGTAGCCCAGGCACACCAGCGCATCTGCCCCAAGCTCATCTGCCACAAGGCTGGCCATGCGCCCGCCCATCGACTTGCCGCCAATCGCCAGCGGCCCTGCGACTAATGGTCGCACCTGGGCAAACACCGCACGCCAGGTATCGAGCAAAACCGGCTGCGGATTGGGTGGCCGACGGCCGCCGTCAAGCCTGCGCTGGGCCATGTAAGGGAACTCGAAGCGCAGCACCGCAACGCCAAGCCCTGCGAGCCTTTGCGCCATATCCTGCATGAACCCGCTGTCCATCGGCGCGCCGGCCCCATGGGCCAGGATCAGGCACCCCGCATAGCTGCAATCGGCGCTGACTTGCGCAGCATCGCACTGCAAGCCTGGGACATTTGCGATCTTCGCCCATTGATCCCAATCAATACCGGCATTTAGCCCATCTTTCATGCTTGCCTCGTTTTATAGCCTGCCAATAACCGTGGATGGGAACCCATACATGAACACAACCAGCAGTACCGCCTATAACTACAAGGTGGTCCGCCAATTCGCCATCATGACGGTGGTGTGGGGTATCGTCGGGATGGGGCTCGGCGTATTCATCGCCGCCCAGCTCGCCTGGCCTTCACTCAACCTGGACCTGCCGTGGACCAGTTTCGGCCGCCTGCGGCCCCTGCACACCAACGCCGTGATCTTCGCGTTCGGTGGCTGTGCACTGTTCGCCACCTCCTATTATTCGGTGCAACGCACCTGCCAGACCACCCTGTTCTCGCCGCGACTGGCGGCGTTCACGTTCTGGGGCTGGCAACTGGTGATTCTGCTTGCAGCCATCAGCCTGCCGATGGGTTACACCAGCTCCAAGGAATACGCCGAGCTGGAATGGCCGATCGACATTCTGATCACCATCGTCTGGGTGGCTTACGCCATCGTGTTCTTCGGCACACTGATGAAGCGCACCACCAAGCATATCTACGTGGGCAACTGGTTCTTCGGCGGGTTCATCCTCACCGTGGCGCTGCTGCATATCGTCAACAACCTTGAAGTGCCAGTCAGCCTGACCAAGTCGTACTCGGTCTATGCCGGCGCTACCGATGCCATGGTGCAATGGTGGTACGGCCACAACGCGGTAGGTTTCTTCCTCACCGCAGGCTTCCTCGGCATGATGTACTACTACGTGCCCAAGCAGGCAGAGCGCCCGGTGTATTCGTATCGCCTGTCGATCGTGCACTTCTGGGCACTGATCACCCTGTACATCTGGGCCGGCCCGCACCACCTGCACTACACCGCGCTGCCGGATTGGGCGCAGTCGCTGGGCATGGTGATGTCGCTGGTGCTGCTGGCACCGAGCTGGGGCGGCATGATCAACGGCATGATGACGCTGTCGGGGGCCTGGCATAAGCTGCGCAGCGACCCGATCCTGCGTTTCCTGGTGGTGTCGCTGGCGTTCTACGGCATGTCCACCTTCGAAGGCCCGATGATGGCCATCAAGACGGTCAACGCCCTCTCCCACTACACCGACTGGACCATCGGCCACGTGCACGCTGGCGCCCTCGGCTGGGTTGCGATGATCTCCATCGGTGCGCTGTACCACACCATCCCCAAAGTGTTCGGCAAAGAGCGCATGTACAGCATCGGGCTGATCAACGCGCACTTCTGGCTGGCCACCATCGGCACCGTGCTCTACATCGCCTCGATGTGGGTCAACGGCATCGCCCAGGGCCTGATGTGGCGCGCAGTCAACAGCGACGGCACGCTCACCTACTCGTTCGTGGAAACCCTGGTGGCCAGCCACCCAGGCTTCGTAGTGCGCTTCGTGGGCGGTGCGATCTTCCTTACCGGCATGTTCCTGATGGCCTGGAACACCTGGCGCACCGTGCGTTCGCCAGCCCTTGACGTCGCCCCTGCGAACGCCCAGCTGGCTTGAGGAGACCTGCCTGATGAAACATGAAGCCATTGAGAAAAACGTCGGTCTGCTGGCCTTGCTGATGGTCTTTGCCGTCAGCATCGGCGGCCTGACTCAGATCGTCCCGCTGTTCTTCCAGGACGTCACCAACAAGCCGGTCGAAGGCATGAAGCCCTACACCGCACTGCAGCTGGAAGGCCGCGATATCTACATCCGCGAAGGCTGCGTAGGCTGCCACTCGCAGATGATCCGGCCGTTCCGAGCCGAAACCGAACGCTATGGCCACTACTCGGTAGCGGGCGAGAGCGTCTGGGACCACCCGTTCCTGTGGGGCTCCAAGCGCACCGGGCCGGACCTGGCCCGTGTCGGTGGCCGCTACTCCGATGACTGGCACCGTGCGCACCTGTACAACCCGCGCAACGTGGTGCCTGAGTCGAAAATGCCGTCCTACCCGTGGCTGGTCTCGGCGCAAGTCGACAACAGCCACACTGACACCAAGCTGCGCGCCCTGCGCACCCTCGGCGTGCCCTACACCGACGAGGACATCGCCGGTGCCCGCGACGCAGTCAAGGGCAAGACCGAGATGGACGCGCTGGTCGCCTACCTGCAGGTGCTCGGCACCGCGATCAAGAACAAGAGGTAAGTGCGATGGAAATGGACATCGGCATGATCCGTGGCCTGGGCACCTTGGTGGTGATGATCGCCTTCATCGGCTTGTCGCTCTGGGTGTTCAACCGTCGCCGCGACCGCGATTTCGACGAGGCGCGCCTGCTGCCCTTCGTCGACGACCACCTGCCCCCAAGCGGGCAGGAACCTGCCATGAGGAGTAATGGGCAATGACCACCTTCTGGAGTACGTACATCAGCGTACTGACCATCGGCAGCCTGATCGGCCTGACCTGGCTGCTGCTCGGCACCCGCAAGGGCCAGAGCAACAACACCACCGACCAGACCATGGGCCACAGCTTCGATGGCATCGAGGAGTACGACAACCCGCTGCCCAAGTGGTGGTTCTGGTTGTTCGTCGGCACCCTGGTGTTTTCGGTCGGCTACCTGATCCTCTATCCGGGCCTTGGCAACTGGAAAGGCATTCTGCCCGGCTACGAAGACGGCTGGACCGGAGTCAACGAGTGGCAGAAGGAAATGGACAAGGCTGACGCCAAGTTCGGGCCGATCTTCGCCAAGTACGCAGCCATGCCGGTTGAAGAAGTGGCCAAGGACCCGCAGGCCCTGAAAATGGGCAGCCGCCTGTTCGCCTCCAACTGCTCGGTCTGCCACGGCTCCGACGCTAAAGGCGCCTACGGCTTCCCCAACCTCACCGACAAGGACTGGCGTTGGGGCGGTGAGCCTGAAACCATCAAGGCCTCGATCATGAACGGCCGCCATGGCGTAATGCCAGGCTGGTCGACTGTGATTGGCGAGCAAGGCGTGGCCGATGTGGCAGCGTTCGTGCTCACCGGCCTGGACGGCCGCAGCCTGCCCGAAGGCAGCAAGGCAGACCCGGCCAAGGGCAAGGAAATCTTTGCCACCAACTGCGTCGCCTGCCACGGGCCGGAAGGCAAAGGTACCCCAGCCATGGGTGCACCTGACCTGACCCACCCACAGGCGTTCATCTACGGCTCAAGCTTTGCCCAACTGCAGCAGACCATCCGCTACGGCCGTCAGGGCCAGATGCCGGCCCAGGCCGACATCCAGGGCAACGACAAGGTGCACCTGCTGGCGGCGTACGTGTACAGCCTGTCGCAAGACCAGGCACCGGAAACCGTTTCTGCCAAATAAGTAGCGCCCCAGTCGGAGCGGCGATCAGCCGCTCCGACCTCCCTCCCCCGTATCCCCTGCTTCCCTCCCAGGCACTCAGGTCTTAGACCCGAACTTTCCTGCACCACTGTCGGAACCTGCTGACAATATCTCTCGGCCTCATCCCTTACGGTCACTCCCGTGTTTCACGTGCCTCGCACGCTCCGCCCCTGGAGCGTTGAACAGGTACGGACAGGGAGCTCCATGCCGCGCCACGCCGATCTGCGTTACACCTTCACGCCACTGGTTGGCGATGCCGAATTCGAAGTGGTGTCGTTCACCCTCGACGAAGCCCTCAGTACCCCATTCCAGCTCAAGCTGGACCTGGTGAGCCACCAGCATGACGTCGACTTCGGCAACCTGCTCGACCAGCCGGTGCTGTTCACGATCAGCCGGGGCGGGCGGCCCGTGCGTTACGTGCATGGTTTGGTGAGCACATTCAGCCAAAGCGAAAGTGGCTTTCGCCGCACCTGTTACCACGCGCTGGTCGAACCGCAACTCGCCCGGGCCGGGCTGCGCTCGAACTGGCGCATCTTCCAGAACAAGACCGCCCCCGAAATTCTCGCAATCATGCTCAAGCGCCAGGGCATTGCCCAGTTCAATCTGGTGGCAAGGCGTGATCACCAGGTGCGCGAATTTTGCGTACAGGCCGGTGAAACCGACCTCGACTTCATCACCCGCCTGGCCGCCGAAGAGGGGTTCATCTACCGCTTCGAGCACGCCGCCCGCCGGCACACATTGCTGATCAGCGACTGCCTGCTGGCGATGGGCACACTTAGTCGAGGTGCCATCCCATGCGCCGAGCCGGACGATGTCGGCCCCGATAGCGCAGCTGATACCGTGCTGTACCGCCATGCCAGCGGTGGCACCCCGGCGCGGCCTTGCCTGCGCAGGCTGCGCTACAGCGAGCAAGTGCGCAGCGCCCGGCTGGTGCAGCGCGACTACACGTTCACCCACCCAGGCTACCGCCAGCAACACAGCGCCAGCGGCTCGGCCGCAAGCCTGAAACACCATGCGCAAGACTACGAGCGCTTCGAGTACCCAGGGCGTTACAAGCGCGACGTGGTCGGCAAACCCTTTACCGAAACGCGCATCGCCGCCCTGCGCCATGACACCCACCTGGCCGAGGTGGAAGGTGACGACGTACGCCTGCAACCGGGCTTGGGGTTCACCCTCGTCGAACACCCGCGTGACGATTTCAACGTGCACTGGCGGGTCGTCAGCCTGTGCCACAGCGGCACCCAGTTCAGCAGCCTGGAAGAAGAAGCCGCAGGCGATGAACAGGGCACCACCTATCAGCAAACCGCGCTTCTGGTGCCCGGCATGGCCCAATGGCGCCCTGCCCCGCCAGACAAGCCGCACGTCGACGGCCCGCACATGGCCACCGTGGTCGGGCCGCCTGGCGAAGAGATCCATTGCGACCGCTGGGGCCGGGTGAAAGTCAGCTTCCCCTGGGACCGCGAGAGCCGCGACGATGCGTTCAGTTCGTGCTGGGTGCGGGTGGCGCAAGGCTGGGCCGGTGGCAGCTGGGGCTCGATGGCCATCCCGCGCATCGGCAATGACGTGGTCATCCAGTACGTCAATGGCGACCCCGATCAACCCATGATCACCGGCCGCACTTATTGCGGTAACCAGTTGCCCCCGTATGACCTGCCCGAGCACAAGACACGCATGACCATTAAAAGCCAAACCCACAAGGGCGATGGCTTCAATGAGCTGCGCTTCGAGGACGAACTAGGCCGCGAAGAAGTGTTCATGCATGCCCAGCGCGATCACAACACCGTGGTCAAGCACGACCAGACCACGCAAGTGGGCAACGACCGCAGCGAACAGGTTGGGCGTGACGAGAAACTCGCGATCGGCCAGGACCGCTCGGATGAAATCGGCCGCAATGAATGCTCAAGCATCGGGCACAACCGCACCCATACCGTGGGTAACGACGATCAGTTGGCCATCGAAGGCTCGCAGACCATCACCACCGGCAAGGACCGCATCGAAACCGTAGGCAACCACAGGCACGACAGCACCAAAGCCAATCACTGCATGGACATCGGTGGCGACCTGCAGCAAACGGTTGCTGGCCACAGCACCTTGCGCAGCGCACAAACCATCAGCCACAGCACCAGAACCTACACCATCGACGTCAGCGAAAGCCTGACCATCCGCAGCCCTGCGGGGCTGCTGCGAATAGATGGCGCAGGCATCACCCTTGACGGCATTGCCCTGCTGTTCAAAGGGCCGATCAGCCAGCAACTGACCGGCAGTGAGCATTCGATCTCGGTTTCGGGTGTGGCCGAACCCGGTGAAGCGGTCTGCGTGAGCTGCATGCGCAAGGCGATTGCCGATGGGCGCAGCTTGGTTCGTATGGAGGGCACTGACTGATGCTCAGCCCGTTCGTCAATGCGCTGGTCACCGAACTGGAAAAAGCCCCCAGCTACCGGCTCAGCGCCATCATTGAAATGGCCACGCTGTCGCCCTCGGCCCAACGCATGCTCAACAAACACTACGCAACCTATCGCTGGCCCCTGCAGCAACACCCGGAGCTTGGCAACCTGCAAGCCGTAAGCCCATGGCTGTTCGCCACTCGGCCCGATGCCGGTGTGAACGCGCAATACGAATTCCAAGGCCTGCTTGAGCGCTATAGCGAAGGCGCGGTCTGTGGCTGGATCATCAGCGCGCTGGCGCCTGACCTGCTGGCGCGGCATCTCAGCCAGGCCGGCGTGGTGGTCGGGCCAGACGGCCACTCATACCTGCTGCGTTATCACACCGCAGCCTCGCTTCAGGTGCTGGACCAGCGCCGCGACTTGCCTGGGGTCAAGCAATGGCTCGCGCCGGTACACCAATGGTGGGTGCAGCAGCCATCGGCAAAACCCAAGCAGCGCCTTTGGGCCCCGATAATCGGCGACGACAGGCCCGAAATGACCCCGGTACCGCGCTTCAGGCTCGATCACGCGTGCTGGACTGCGCTGGCGGGTGACCCGTTGAGTTATCGCCTGGCCGAGCTGCTACGCGATGAACCGCACCTGCCGCTGTTCGAGCAAGCCTGCCATGGCACGCGGGTCGGCCTTATCGACCTGTATCTGGCCCAGGCCCGCAAGCATGGTCTGCTGCGCGAACAGGACCAGATTACCTATGTGCTGGTGATGGCGCGCAATGGCGAAACGTTCGCCAGCACACCTGGCTGGCAGCAAGCCTTGAAGGCCACGTGCGAGCAACGAACGCCTCTGATCGAAAACCTGCAAACCTACGTCGCCGAGGCCCACCGATGAGCACCCTGCTCGACCTGTGCAAACGCATCAACGCCTCCTACAAACCGGCCCTGAACAATAGCCCGGTGGCTGCCTGCACGCGCCGCTTCGAACTGCTGCCCCTGCGTTTCGCAGCCGTTGGCGGCGACGCGGCCCAGCGCGCGCAGTTGCCAGCGTTGCCGGGCGGGTTTGCGCCCTACCCCGATGTGGCGCGGCTCAGCCATTCTTCCTACGCCATCCGCCCACTGCGTGAAGGGTTCTTTTATCTGTTGCTCAAGCGGCGCGGTGAGTCGGCCTATCACTGGCACAGCCAATACCGGGTGGCCGCCAATGGTTCGCTACGAGCGATTAGCGCTGAGGACCCTTGGCAGAGTTTGCCCAGTGCAACCCTGGATGAGCTGATCAAAAGCTTCGGCTGGACCATCACCCTGCACGACCTCGACGACATCGAGGAACTGCGCCCGCTGTACAGCCCGACGCCACTGACACCGCGCATGCTCGACACCTACCGGCTGGTCGACGACGAATACCGCAATAGTTTGCCGAGCATCGACGTCCAACAACTCATCCAAACCAACGCACCGCCGCAAGCGGCGGTACTCAGTTACGACCAGTTGGGCTGCGTAGCCGACTTCGCAGCCCAGCACGACCCGCAGTTGCAAGCATTGCTTGAGCAACAGCCGTTCAATCACGGTCAGGTGCTGTCGCTGCAGGCCACGCAACAGGCCTTCGCGCCGCTACCTGCGCAGGACAAACCCCGCGGTGCCGGCATCCTCATTGACGATGCCATTGGCATTACCCAGGAACTCAATGCCTGGCGCAATGCAGCAGTTGAGGAGGTGCGCAGCCGCTGGCTGCAACGCAGCGTGGAGCCGGGCGTGGACAATGAGCGGCGGTTGCTGGTGGCGCAGTCGTTTCTGGAGATTGAAAAGCTTTATCCCGAAATGCGTGCCGAACAGATCGTCAACAACAAGGTCATGGCCGAGAAGATGCGCCATAACCCGCACATGCATCTGGAGTACTACGCCTTTCACAAACAGGCCAGGGAAGATGCCGACGCACGTGATGCCCAGCTCAAACCACACTTTGATCAGTACGAGCGAGAAACACGGGCCAAAGTCAGGGCGCGTGTAGAGTCGGGCGAGTTCAGCAAGCACTTCGATGAAAAGTACGGGCATCTGGTCGACCGCGCAGCCATGCGCTTGCAGCTGGATACGTTCGAGCAAGTCATGCAGTCAGCACAGGAAAACGCCGAGGCACGCGCTAGGGATCACTTGGTGTGGGTTACCAGCGACCACTTGTTGCAGGCACTTGACCGCTACGATGATGCGGACTCCGAAGACGGCCTGGCATTCGCCGAGCAGACCGGCCAGTGCGTGATTGGCATGGAACTTAGTGAACTGGGCATGCAAGTACTGGATGACTGGTGGGGCAGCGACCCGTCGCAGCGGGACAACCTGGCCATGCGCGGCGTCGCATTCAACCAGCAGGCGCTGCGTGAAGAACTGGCGCAATTGCGCGAGGCCGCCAAGGCCATGCCGCCATCCTCCACATCCTTTGACCTGCCCGAAGCGCTCGCCCGCCAGGCACACGCTGCGGCCAATGCGTTTGCGCGCATCAACACCCTTTATGAGCAACTGCCAGAGCAGAACCGCAACGGCAGTATCGGTTTGTATGCCTGGTATGTGTTGCTGGGGCGGCAGGTGCTACGCACCGCGGCGCCCAACAGCGTGGACCGGGCGTTGCACCACGGGCTGCGGTTGACGCTGTTTGCCTCGGTGCACGAGTCTGCAGTGAATGTGCGCCTGGCCCAGGCGGCAGATCTGGGCGAGGCGATCAACCCGAACCGCAGCGGCGCGCAGGTTAGCCGCTACCTGGACCAGGCCTGGGCGGAAGGGCTGATGCAGTCGAGCCAGAACGAGTTTTTCAAGGTTCGGATAGCTGGGGTCATTTGCCTGATTGAAGGCATGTTGATGACGTTCAAGGCGCGGCAACTGCCGGATAGCGATACACGGCTGAAAACCGAGTTACTGGCAGCGGCGATGACCACGGCTGCAGCTGGGTTTGAGATTGGGGCGAGTTATGTGGATTTGGTGGTGTCGCGGTATGGCGCAGGGAGTGTGACGGGGGGTGGGGCTGCGGTTGTTTTGGGGAGGTTGAAGTTGTGGGGGGCGGCGCTGGTTTCTCTGAGTGGACTGATATCAGTTTGGTGGGACTTTTCGGATGCTATCCAACATTTCAAAAGTATGAGGACGTCACCGCTTTCGAAGTTAAAGAGTGGCAGCCTCGGATCTGCCTACCTCATGCGCGTCTTAGCCACTATGACATTTTCGCTAGCAGAGCTAGGCACAGCAATAGCCATCGCGCAACCTCTATTCAACTATTTAGCACGAACTGGTTCTAACACAATACTAGGCAGCATTGGCAACTCTATGGGGGCTCTTTCTGCATACTTAGGCACCCCCGCTACTCGACTGCTAATGGCCAGACTCATCCTAGGGGCATTCTGGATCGGGTTCGCAATAACAATAATCATTTTGATTTTCGAAGATAACGCTTTAGAAAAATGGTGCAAACAAAGCTCGTATCGCCTAGATAAACATAGGACGCCATTAGAAGTAGCTGAAGAGCTGCCAGAACTCTATATGGCATTCCGAGAGGTCTTATAGTGTACCTAACTGAATGGTTACTATGGAAAATGCACACCGAACAACCTGCAGAACGCAGAACCAGAGAGGCGTTACAGAAACCGGCCCAGCTTCGCGAAGCCAAAAATAATTATGCGGAAGAAATGGACTCATCCATTCACTTCAAAACCGTCAGCACTAATCCGGCTACACGCGGCCCCGTTTACGCACTTAATGACACGACACTTGAACTCCGTTGCAGCGGGGCGGAATCTCAACGAGGATTATTCACCTTCGCTACGGTAGGGGTATTAGGAGTTTTTGCTTGGGGCTGGACGCAGATAGCTATAGAGTTGATTATGCAAAATATTCAACCCTTACCTGATTTTAGTTTCTTTACCCTATTGGTAACGGCATTTGTACTGACCACGGGCATCGGCGTTTTTTATCTATATGTTCGATACGGTTTCAAATTAACCCGATTAGAAATGCTAACCAGCCGCCACTTACTGATACGCTTCAACCGCAAAACCCAACAGGTTCACCTGCACCGTCCAAGCTATTGCGGCGGCATTGTGACGTTTGCATGGAGATCCACGGGCAGCGGCGCTACCTGCCCAAAGGACGACCCTGCGGGTACGGGCAAGTGCCTCGGCCTGGCTTGGCACCCCAGATACACAGGCCTCCCCCACATGGAAATCGCCTTCGTCGGCAAACAAGGCCAAGGCGGCAGCGAACTGCGCGATGAATGGGAGTTCATTCGCCGCTTCATGGAAGAAGGCCCCGAGGGCCTCCCCCGCCCTCGCCTGAGCACGCGCTTCCCTTCCCCAATCCAGGCCTTCAGCGCCCAATTCGAAGGCATTGGCCGCTTCTTCCGCAAAAGCAGCTGGCTATTCAAAGTCGCCATGCTGATGGTCTGGCCGGCTTTCGTCGTGCTCGGCACCTGCCACTGGGTCAGCCTGATGCTGTGCTGGCGCCCACGCTGGCCAAAAATCATCCGCGAGGCCGGCCAGCCGGGCAAACCCATCCCGCCGCTGACCACACTTAGCGACTACCCGCCAGAGATTCAAAAACGCCTGCTCGCCAATGCTGACCGTTGGGCACTGAAACCAGGCAAGCGCCCGGAGAAAAAACCGCGCAAACCGCGAATCAAAAAAGCGCCTGAACTAGATACAGGCAGATAAAACCCCTGGGGCGCCTGTTCAAAAACGTCTCAGAACAGGCCCTTGATGACCCGCACAACTCAAGCCCCGCAACCGCCCATCTTGCACACCCCTTGAACACAACTAAGCTTGTTGCCAAAGCCGCTGCGCCAGGCCTTGAGCGCAGCGCAGGTGGCGCGTAGCCTGGCGCCGCCTGACAAAAAAAGCTTGACTGAACGATCAGAAAAAGGCGAAAAACGGTACACATTACAAAGATTTATTTGTGTACAATCGTTCAGCCCAATCACCCCGGGACGGGGTAAAAGAGGGCCTGGACACGGGTCGGCACAGGTCGCCTTGCGTTGCCACAGCCATGTGGCTATCGACACTGGCGCCGATTTCAACCAACAAGAAAGACCAAAACCGTGGAACCTTAGAATGAGCACTGTAATCAGCCCGACTGCTTATAACTATAAGGTCGTCCGCCAGTTCGCCATCATGACGGTGGTCTGGGGGATCCTTGGCATGGGCCTCGGCGTCTTCATCGCCTCGCAACTGGTTTGGCCCCAGCTCAACCTGGACCTGCCATGGACGAGCTTCGGCCGCCTGCGCCCGCTGCATACCAACCTGGTGATCTTCGCCTTCGGCGGCTGTGCCCTGTTCGGCACCAGCTACTACGTGGTGCAGCGCACCTGCCAGGCCCGCCTGATCTCCGACAGCATGGCCGCCTTTACCTTCTGGGGTTGGCAAGCGGTGATCGTCGGCGCGCTGATTACCCTGCCGATGGGCTACACCACCACCAAGGAATACGCCGAGCTCGAATGGCCGCTGGCGATTCTGCTGGCCATCGTCTGGGTCACCTACGGGCTGGTGTTCTTCGGCACCATCGTCAAGCGCAAGACTAAGCACATCTATGTCGGCAACTGGTTCTACGGCGCCTTCATCGTGGTCACCGCGATGCTGCACATCGTCAACCACATCTCGCTGCCGGTGAGCCTGTTCAAGTCGTACTCGGCCTACGCCGGTGCCACCGACGCAATGATCCAGTGGTGGTACGGGCATAACGCGGTGGGCTTTTTCCTGACCACCGGTTTCCTCGGCATGATGTATTACTTCGTGCCCAAGCAGGCCGAACGGCCGATCTACTCCTATCGCCTGTCGATCGTGCACTTCTGGGCGCTGATCACCCTGTATATCTGGGCCGGCCCGCACCATCTGCACTACACAGCCTTGCCCGACTGGGCGCAATCACTGGGCATGGTGATGTCGATCATCCTGCTGGCGCCAAGCTGGGGCGGCATGATCAACGGCATGATGACCCTGTCGGGGGCCTGGCATAAGCTGCGCACCGACCCGATCCTGCGCTTCCTCGTGGTATCGCTGGCGTTCTACGGCATGTCCACCTTCGAAGGCCCGATGATGGCCATCAAGACGGTCAACTCGCTGTCGCACTACACCGACTGGACCATCGGCCACGTGCACGCCGGCGCCCTCGGCTGGGTGGCGATGATCTCGATCGGCGCGGTGTACCACATGATCCCGAAACTGTACGGGCGCGTGCAGATGCACAGCGTCGGGCTGATCAACGCGCACTTCTGGCTGGCGACCATCGGCACCGTGCTCTACATCGCCTCGATGTGGGTCAACGGCATCACCCAAGGCCTGATGTGGCGCGCCATCAACGACGACGGCACGCTCACCTACTCGTTCGTCGAAGCGCTGCAGGCCAGCCACCCCGGCTACATCGTGCGCGCCGTCGGCGGTGCATTCTTCGCCTCAGGCATGCTGCTGATGGCCTACAACGTGCTGCGTACCGTGCGCGCCGCCAACCCGGCAGAGGCTGACGAAGCCGCCAAGATCGTTGTCGTGGGAGCGCACTGATGAAGCATGAAGCCGTCGAGAAGAACATTGGCCTGCTGGCCTTCTTCATGGTCATCGCCGTCAGCGTTGGTGGCCTTACCCAGATCGTCCCGCTGTTTTTCCAGGACGTGACCAACAAGCCGGTCGAAGGCATGAAGCCGCGCACCGCGCTGGAGGTAGAAGGCCGCGATATCTACATCCGCGAAGGCTGCGTGGGTTGCCACTCGCAGATGATCCGGCCGTTCCGTGCCGAAACCGAACGTTACGGCCACTACTCGGTAGCCGGCGAAAGCGTCTGGGACCACCCGTTCCTGTGGGGCTCCAAGCGCACCGGGCCGGACCTGGCCCGTGTCGGTGGCCGCTACTCCGATGACTGGCACCGTGCGCACCTGTACAACCCGCGCAACGTGGTGCCTGAGTCGAAAATGCCGGCCTACCCGTGGCTGGTTGAAAACCAGCTCGATGGCAAGGACACCGCCAAGAAGCTCGAAGTGCTGCGCACCCTCGGTACGCCCTACACCGACGAAGACATCGCCGGGGCCCGCGACGCGGTCAAGGGCAAGACCGAGATGGACGCCTTGGTGGCGTACCTGCAAGGCCTTGGCACCCTCATCAAGAGCAAACGGTGACGCTGATGGATATCGGGATGATTCGCGGCCTCGGCACCGTGGTGGTGCTGGTGGCATTCATTGGCCTGGCGCTGTGGGTGTTCAGCCCGCGGCGCAAGCAGGACTTCGATGAGGCAACGCAACTGCCGTTCGCCGATGACCCCGACGCCACCCGGCACGTCGAGCAAGCGAAAGCGCAAAACGCTTCAGGGAGAAAACAACAATGACAACCTTCTGGAGTTTGTACGTCACCGTACTGACACTGGGCACCATCTTCGCCTTGACCTGGCTGCTGCTGTCGACCCGCAAAGGCCAGCGCGAGGAAATCACCGACGAGACCGTGGGCCATGCCTTCGACGGCATCGAGGAATACGACAACCCGCTGCCACAATGGTGGTTCTGGCTGTTCGTCGGCACCATCGTCTTCGCCCTTGGCTACCTGGTGCTGTACCCGGGCCTTGGCAACTGGAAAGGCGTGCTGCCGGGCTATTCGTACCTGGACAACGACAAACAGACGGAATTTTCCAACGGCCAGGCCGGCTGGACCGGTGTGCATGAGTGGGAAAAGGAAATGGCCAAGGCCGATGCACGCTTCGGGCCGATCTTCGCCAAGTTCGCCGCCATGCCGCTGGAAGAAGTGGCCAAGGACCCGCAGGCCTTGAAGATGGGCGCGCGCCTGTTTGCCTCCAACTGCTCGGTGTGCCACGGCTCGGACGCCAAGGGCGCCTACGGTTTCCCCAACCTTACCGACAGCGACTGGCGCTGGGGCGGCGAGCCGGAAACCATCAAGACCACCATCATGGGCGGGCGCCACGGCGTGATGCCGGGCTGGGGCACGGTGATCGGCGAGCAGGGTGTGGCTGATGTGGCGGCATTCGTGCTGACCAATCTGGACGGCCGCAAACTGCCAGAAGGCGCCAAGGCCGACCCGGTCAAAGGCCAGCAGATTTTCGCGACCAACTGCGTGGCCTGCCACGGCCCCGAAGGCAAAGGCACCCCGGCAATGGGCGCCCCCAACCTGACCCACCCGCAGGCGTTCATCTACGGTTCAAGCTTCGCCCAACTGCAACAAACCATCCGCTACGGCCGCCAGGGCCAGATGCCCGCGCAGGAACAACTGCAAGGCAATGACAAGGTGCACCTGCTGGCAGCGTATGTTTACAGCCTGTCGCAGCAGCAGCCAGAGGAAAAAACCCAGGAGTGAGCCGCCCCGCTCCGGCACGGTAGCCCAGGCGACGCAAAGTGCGACTTCAGGAGGCAGAACGCAGGCCCTGCTCAACCGCAACATTGCTGGTTGTGCCCAATTATGTTGAAAACGATAGATAGCTGTGGCGAGCGGGCTTGTCCCGCGTTGGGCTGCGCAGCAGCCCTGAAAACCCACGGGTAATCCCCAGGGCTGCTGCGCAGCCC
>NZ_JABWRG010000099.1:0-17672 GCF_014268825.1 Pseudomonas sp. SWRI51
GAGCAACAGGAACCTGGTCAAGTACAGCGCGGCAGTTTTACCGACGGGGCCAGGGTCCCACGAATGAACCCATCACATCCTTGTTTACGGCACGCGACAACTGGCAGAACTATCAGGTGGATTACACCAAACACGTTAGCGTACGCATTGGCCGTTCGTTGTAACGGCTCTCAATAAGCCTGCTTGCCGGTAAACGCATTCAACGTACGCACCAGAATCACAAAGTCCAACCACAGTGACCAATTGTTGATGTACTCGATATCCGAGTTCACCCGTTGGATCATCTGCGCGATGTCCTTGGTCTCGCCACGGAACCCGCGCACCTGGGCCAGCCCGGTCATCCCCGGCTTGATGTTGTGGCGGGCGAAGTAGTCGACGATATCCTGCGAATACTGCGTATCGTGCTGCAGCGCGTGGGGGCGTGGGCCAACCAGCGACATTTCACCGGTCAGCACATTGAACAACTGCGGCAGTTCATCAAGGCTGGTACGGCGGATGAACGCGCCGATACGGGTCAGGCGCGGGTCGTTCTTCTGCGCCTGCTGAATGACCCCGTTATCCGGCTGGTGCACCTTCATGCTGCGAAACTTCCAGATGCGGAACGACTCACCGGTCCAGCCCATGCGCTCCTGGCGAAAGAACACCGGCCCCGGGCTTTCCAGCTTGATGACCAGCGCCAGTACCAGCAGCACCGGCGAGATGGCCAGCAGAATCAGCGCGGCCAGCACGCGGTCTTCGAGGTTTTTCAGGAACAGGCTCATGCCGGTCAGCGGTGTCTCTGACAACGTCAGCACTGGAATGCCGGCAATCTCGCGCACGCTGTGGTTGATCAGGCGCAGCGAGAAAATGTCTGGTACCCAGTTCACCGCAATGCATTTTTCGAGCAGCTTGAGGTAGACATCGTTGATCACCTCAGAGCCGGCCAGCGGTGTCACCAGGTACACCGTGCGGATGGCATGCTCGGTGACGATGGCGTCAAGGTCTTCGATCTTGCCAAGTACAGGCAACGGCTGCTTGCCATCGGCGGTGGTCACCGCCGGCTGCTCTGCGGCCTGGTCGATCAGCACGCAGCCCACCACCCGCTCGCCCAGCCACGGGTTGTTGCTGATTTTCTGGTAAAGAAAACTGGCAAGCTCGCCGGCGCCGATGATCAGCGCGTTCTCCATGCGGTAGGAATGGGCCATGAAGCGCTTTTGCACTTCGCGCACCACAATGTGCAAAAACAGCTGCACGAAATAGCCAATGACGAACAACTCCGCCACCAGCAGCCGCGAATAGGTTTCACTCTGTTTGGTCAAGAAAGCCATGACCACCAGAAAGCAGAACGTCGCCGACCACGCCTTGAACAGCCGAAACGCCTTGACAGTAAGGCCGACGTTGGTGCGGTAGATCGCGTAATGGTCGTAGATCACCGCCAGCGCGCCGATCAAAAGCAGCAGCATGATCACGTAGTCTGCGGTGAGGTAGCCGATCTGGCTGTAGATCAAGTACCAAGCGACGCCGGTGACCGCAATACCATCCAGGCCTGCCTGGATGGCGTTACTGACGCTGCTTCGGCGCTGAAGCAAGGAGCGGCTGCTGCGGGGTTCGAAAACCATTGTCAGGCCTCATCGATAGGGGCATCACGCCATTCTGGCCCAGGCAAAGCCTGGCGGCAGCGAGCACAGTTACTGCCGCTCGCCGGCCTGATTCTCAGGGTGTCAGAGTGTTTGATATCACTGTAGCAGTACCCTGCCCTTATCGCGGTTTGTAACGTGGGTAAAACACTGTGCGCAGTAAAAACAGCGGGTTGCCGAGCACGTAACGGGTAAACAGGCGCCGCGGTTCCTTGCACAATCGGTACACCCACTCACCGCCAAAGCGGCGCAGCCAGGCCGGTGCGCGGCTGACCTTGCCGCCGAGAAAATCCAGGATGGCCCCACCGCAGACGATCAGGCAGGGCCGCTCGGTGGCGGCAAGGGCTGCGGCCAGCGCTTCCTGCTTGGGCATGCCCATGCCCAGCACGATCAGCTCTGGCTGCAAGCGTTCGGCGAGGGCCAAATAGGTATCAAAGTCGGCAAAGCCATCGTGCACCGACACCGCGTCCACGCCGAATTCTGCCTCGCAGCGAGCAACCGCCAGGCCCAGGTGCGGCTCGCGGGTGCCCCAGAACGCGACACGCCGGCCCTTGAACGCGGCCAACAGGCGCGGAATCAGGTCAGTACCGTTCATGTTCAAACCCGGCTCCCGGCCCAGCCGCCTGAGCAAAATGGCAACCCCGGCGCCGTCGCGCAGCAGCAAATCGGCCGCCGACAGCGCCGAACCATAGCCGGCATCGCCCGCTGCCAGGTTCAATGCATGGGCGTTGACGAAGCCCAGCACCATCGGCGCGCCGGGCCTGGTCAGCGCCTGCAGCACGCGTTGCTCATCCGCTGGCCCCTGGACCAGATGCAGTTTTTCCAGTATCGCCGCCCAGCGGCTTTGCCAGTTTTGCGCATTCATGGCTGGTCATCCCTTTTTGAACGCACCCACTCCACCTGACGGCGGATCAGAAAACCCAAGTACAACGGGATTTTCTTCGCGGCATAGAACGGGGCGTACAACAGCACCGAAAACGCG
Organism: Pseudomonas sp. SWRI51; assembly: GCF_014268825.1. Taxonomy (NCBI): domain Bacteria; kingdom Pseudomonadati; phylum Pseudomonadota; class Gammaproteobacteria; order Pseudomonadales; family Pseudomonadaceae; genus Pseudomonas; species Pseudomonas sp. SWRI51. The sequence goes on from NZ_JABWRG010000099.1 coordinate 2,599, forward strand.
ATCTGGTCGCGAGCGAACCGAGCCCAGGCCAACAGCACCGCAGTCACTAGCAGCAGCAAGGCAAGCGTCGCGATCAATGCCGGCGCCACAACCGCAAACAGCAAAAACCCAAGCCAGCACAAGCTGAAGACGGCTAGCAATGCCAGCGCCAGTAGCGCCAGCGGCGGCACCAGCAAGTCGATGCTCATGGCCAGTAGCGCAACGTTGCCGCGTACCACGGCGCTGGCCACAAGCTTCGGAGCGTCGGCCAGAACGACGCCAAGGTGCCCATGCTCCCAACGCGTACGCTGGCTACGCAATCCTTCGTCACTGCTGGGGAACTGGCTGCTGACCTGTGCTTCGGGGCAGAACAGCGGCGGCTTGCCATGGCGGCAGAAGTCCAGGCCCAGCTTGAGGTCCTCGACCAGGTGCCCGCTGGCAAGCTCAGCCGTGGCCAGGTCGCGCCATAAAAATGCCATGCCAGCGCCCATCAAATGGCACGGCAGGCCCAGCCGCGCCCAGCCCCGTGGGCGCACCAGGTTTTTTACCCGCCAGGCAAACTCGGCCACTTGCACCTTAAGCCCTGCACCCGCCGGCGCCCGCATCAGGTACAGCGCCTGCACTGGCCGCTCGGCAGCGGCGCAGCAACGGGCCAGGCGCTCAATGGCGCCCTCGCCCACCAGGCAGTCCGCGTCGATGATCAGCACCAACTGGGGCGGGTCTGCGGCCAGGTGGCGTACGCCGTGGTCAAGGGCATAGCCTTTGCCGCGTAACAGCTCATCGCGGCGTTCCACCACCTCGGCGCCGGCGGCGCGCGCCAGGGCTGCGGTGTCATCGCTGCAGTTGTCAGCCACCACCAGCAAGCGGTCGCCTTCGCGCAGCTGGCTGCTGATACTGGCCAGGGTCGAGCGGATGACCGCCGCCTCGTCATGCGCGGGCACCAGCACCGCCAAGCGCCCGCGCGGCCCTTGGCTGGCGGGTAATGGGCGCATGGGCAGGCAGGCCAGCAGCACCTGGACGAACAGCACCAACACCGGCAACAGCACCAGCAGCGCTAGCGCGCCCAGCAGCCAGGCGACAGGCGTGGTCATAGCGATGCCTTGAAGTGTTCAGCCAGGCGTGCGGCTTCGGTGTCGATGTCATGACGTTGCAGTACTCGCTCATGGGCCGCCTCACCCATGCGCTGCAACACCTCAACGGGTTGTGCCAGGCAATCGCTGATGGCCTCGGCCAGCGACTCTATGCAGCCGGCTGGGAACAGCCAGCCGTTGCTGCCCTGCTGCACCAGTTCAGGGATGCCCGCAACATAAGTAGTCAATACCGGGCGGCGCAAGGCCATGGCCTCCATGATCACCACCGGCAGGCCCTCGGCGAAACTGGGCAGCACCAAGGCCCGGGCGCCGAGGAGTTCTTCGCGCACCCGTGCGCCGCTGATCCAGCCGGTGATTCGCACCTGCGCTTGCAGCCCGTAGCGCACTACCAGCGCCTCGATGGCCCCGCGCAGCTCGCCATCGCCCGCCAGCACCAGCTCGAACCGCACGCCGCGCTGCGCCAGCAGGTGCGCAGCTTCCAGCAACAGCAACTGGCCTTTCTGCTCGCACAGGCGACCCACGCAGACCAGCCGCGCGACATCGGCCACCGGCTGTGCCGGCACCTCATGGAAACTACGCTCCAGCCCGCAATGCACCACCCGCACCTTGCTCCAGTGCTCATGGTCTACCCAGCGGTACAGCTGGCTACGGCCATAAGCGCTGACCGCCACCACAAACGCTGCACGCCGCACCTTCTCGCCCAGGTGCAGAAACTGCGGTTTATCGAACTCTTCCGGCCCATGCACGGTAAAGCTGTAGCCAGGCCCGCCGAGCGCCTGGGCGAGCATCACCACCTCGGCAGAGTTGGTGCCGAAATGCGCATGCACATGCTCGCACCCTGCTGCCTGCAACCACTGCAACAAGCGGCAGGCTTCGGCCAGGTAAACCAGGTGGTACGGCCACCCTCGGTCGGCCCTGCGCCCCACCCGCAGGGCCAGGCGCAGCGCCGTGAAGAAGCGGCCGGGCGCGGCGCGCAGCACCTCGAAGGTCGGGCGCAGCAAGCCCTTGATGCCGTCCTGCAGCACATACCGGGTGTTGCCACGTTCGCTGTGGTCCTCAGCGTCCTGCAGCTCGGCGTCCCAGCCGCGCAGGGCAAAACGCTCGACCACAATGCCCTGGCGCTCCAACGCCAGGATTTCGCGGCGGATGAAACTGTGGCTGACCTTGGGGTATTGATTGATGAAATAAGCGATGCGCATAAGCCCCCGAAACCCTGGTTGCAATGATTATTCAGTGGCCGCCTTGCAGGCTTACGTTCGCCGCCTGCGCATCGGGCAAGGGGCTTTGCTGCACACTGGCAGCCCCCGGCAGCGCGGCTTGCAGGCGGGCGAACAGCTCATCGAGCAAGGCCTGCCGGCGGCGGTACATGGCACGTTTTTTTGCGGCGATATCCTCGGCAGCGCGCGTGCTAGCGGCTATCGGCAGGCTGTAGAAGTCGGGGCGAGACGACGCGGTTGCGCCGTTCTCTTGCCAGATCACATCGTAATTGGCGCCCAGGTCCAGCGCCTTCTCCCGCCCAAAATACGGGTGGCGGTGATGCCGGTACTCGTCGCCCACCACGAATATCTGCTCAACCCCGAGGTGGCGAGCCATGCACTTGAGGGCCTCGATCAGCAGGCTGCGTGGCCGCAGGCCTTCGAAGTCCTTGGTCAGCTCGCGGTAGATATTCAACGACGTCTCGCTGTCGATGCCTTTGTGAATCCCCTGCACCGCCCCAACGAACAGGCACAGGCCCGCATCGAGCTGGCGCAAGGTGAATGCCAGCGAGGCGACCCGCAGCTCGCCCTGAAACAGGTTGAGCACAAGCTCCCCTTCGCGCTTGAACCAGATCGCCCGGTCAAGCACCAACGAACTGCCAGCGCACAGGTCGCCAAGGTCACACAGCACCAGGCGCTCATCGCGGCCCAGCAGCAACAACTGGGGGAAGCGCTGGGCAACGGCTTCATAGTGCGAGGCCACTGCTTCCAGACGTTCCGGGGCCTCCCAGCAGCGGCTGATGTAGGGCCAGTGCACAACGCCGATGCAATCCACCCCCAGGCGCTCGAAACCCTGCTCGCCCAATGCCGCGGTCATGCGCTGCAGAAAGGGCCGCAGCGCGGGCCACTGCCGGGCGATGTGCTGCGCCAGGCGCAGGCGGCCCTTGAGCGCGCGCAGCGAAAGCCCAGGTTGCAGGGTGAGCACGCTCTTGACGATCGGTTTAACCCACATAGGTCTCTCACTTGTATTCGATCAGCGTCGATTGGCCGGCACGTAGCCGCTGCCACCAGAACTTTAGCTGCCCAAGCATTTCTGGGAATTTGCCCAGCACCAGAAACAGCGCCTGCAAGGTATTTTCCCGTAGCGAGCGCGCCCCTCGCCGGGCCAGACGCAGCACTTGCAGCGGGTACACCAGAGCCAGCAACAGCGCCCACGGCCCAAGGGCCGCGCAGGCCAGCACTATCAGTAGCGGAATACCTAACCCCCATAGCCAGGCCCGGCGCGATTCCCGCAGCCAGTGGCGCTCGGGCGGCGCACCATGCAAAAAGACCCCTTCGGCGTAGGCATGGCCGGCGCGCAGGCTACGCCGCCACCACTGCCCGAAGCGGGTCATGGCGGCGTCGTGCAGGGTCATTTCTTCGCCCAGGCGCCAGACTTTCCAGCCCGCAGCGCGCAGGCGCACGCACAGCTCGGGCTCTTCGCCGGCAATCAGCCCGGCGCGGTAGCCGCCCACGGCGCTGAACGCCTCGGCGCGCATCAGCGCATCGCCGCCACAGGCGCGCGCCTCGCCGGTTGGGGTGTCCCACTCAAGGTCGCACAGCAGGTTGTAGATAGATGCCTGTGGGAAACGCTCACGGCGCCGGCCGCACACCACCGCCACCTGCGGGTGGGCCAGCAGAAACGTCTGGGCGCTGAGCAGCCAGCCGGGGACCACTTCGCAATCGCCATCGACAAATTGCACCCAGCGCAGCCCCGGCAATACCATTTGCAAGCGGGCAAAGCCTTCGTTGCGGGCGCGGGCAGCGGTGAACGACTGGGCCATGTCCAGTGCCAGCACCTCAGCCCCCAGCGCTGCCGCACGCTGCGCCGAGCCATCGCTGGAGCCGGAATCGACATACACCACCTGCTCGGCGCTGCCGATCAGCGAGGCCAAGCAGCGCTCAAGGCGCGCACCCTCGTTGCGGCCGATCACCACCACCCCGATGCCGTTGGCCATGGCCTAGACCACCGCTTCGCGGGGCTTGAGTGCCTTGACCACCGCAGGCACGCCCACTGCCATACAGTTGTCCGGCACATCCACCAGCACCACGGCGTTGGCACCGATCACCACGTTGTCGCCGATGCGGATGTTGCCGAGGATCTTGGCCCCGGTGCCGATATCGACATTGTTGCCAAACACCGGTGCACAGGGATCACTGACGTTCTTCAGGCCCACCACCACACCGTTGCGAATGCGGCAGTCGTCGCCAAACCGGGCATAGCCGCTGACGATGATGCCGCCAAAGTGGTCGATGACGAAGTTGCGGCCGATCTGCGCCTCGCAAGGCAGCTCGACCCCGGTCAATATCTGCACCAGTTTGAACAGCACCTTGTAGACCAGCGACAGCAGCTTGCGCAGCAACGCCGGGCGCACGCCATAACGCCAGCGGCCAAAGCGGTAAACCAGCAGCACCCAGAAGCCTTGGGCGCCCCAATCGCCACCATGGGCACGCAAGTCAGCGCGAACGTTGTCGAACATGGTGTTCACCTAGCGTGTGGGTTGGCTTGCAAAACGGGTGGCAAACAACAGCCCCCAGGTCGCTCTGGTATGCCGCCAGCAGGCCTGGACAGCCGGCCAGCCACGGCGCTTGAGCAATGCCTTGAGCGCCAGTACGGCATCGCCAAGGCTGACCAGCAACATGTGCAGGGCCAGCCCCGACACGCCATGGTGCTTGCGAAAGTACAGCAGCTCGCTTTCGATCTGGTACGCCGAGATCTGCCGGCTGGCGGCTTCGAGTTCGGCCACGGACTTGGAGCTTTCACCGCCGATATGCACAACAGTGGTGTGCGGGTAGAACACCACTTTCCAGCCGGCGGCCTTGACCCGCTTGCAGTGGTCGACCTCCTCGTAATAAAGGAAGTAGCGCGGGTCGAACAACCCCACCTGTTCGAGCACTTCGCGGCGCACCAGGTAGAAACACCCCGGCAGCCAGTCACATTCGCGCACCGAGGCGTGGTCCCAGTCCATGTCATCGACCATTTTCAGCCCTGGCATGAAACGCCCAAGCCCGGTACGGCTGGCAAACACGTTGAGCGGCGTTGGGAAGTAGCGGCACGATGGCTGCAAGTCGCCGTCACGCCCCTCCAGGCGCACGCCCAGCACTCCGCAGTCGGGGTGGGTATCCATGTAGTCGAGGGTCTTGGCCAGGCTATCGGGGGCGACGAATGCATCGGTATTGAGCAACAAGGCATAGCGCCCGCGCAGATGGTCGAGCAACTGGTTGTTGGCGCGGCCAAAGCCAACATTGCGGGTGTTGCTAAGCAGCATCGCCTCGGGGCATACCTGGGCCAGGCGCGCCAGCGAATCGTCGGCTGAGGCGTTGTCCACTACCAAGTAACTTGCCAGCGCTTCACTGCCGGCGCGGCGCAAGGCGTCGAACATCGGCTGCAGCAGGGCCGCCGTGTTGAAGTTGACCACCATCACATCGACGGGTTTGTCAGTCATTGCCCGCGTCCCCGAAGAAGTATTCCTGCCGGCGCCGGGCCAGCACCGGTTCGAGCAGTGGGTCAAATGAGCCGTTGCGCTGTTCCAGCAGGTCGTTCCATGGGTAACTGGCGCAGCGTGCCTCGACCCGTGCCACCAGCTCATCGGTGGTGCAGATGAACTTGGCCGGGTTGCCACCGACTACGGTGCCGGGCAGTACGTCCTTGGTCACCACGGCCCCAGCAGCGACAATCGCGTTGGGCCCGATGGTCACCCGTGGCATGACAATGGCGCCGTGGCCAATGAACGAGTTGTCGCGCACATCGATAAAACCCACCGAATCCAGGTGCTTGCCATACGACAGTTCGATCAGCGCGACCACGCCGTCGTGGCCGATCAGCGTGCAATCAGACAAGCCGACGTTGGTGCCGATACGGGTCAAAGCCGGGTCGGTGACATTGCAGCCGGTGTTCATGTGGAAGTTCGAGCCCACCGAGTAAAACCTGCCCCAGCGCGCCTGGTACTCGCCCCAGGCACGCGGCGTGGGGTTGCAGAAGCGCTTGAAGCTCGGGCCGCAACGCCCGGTTGCCAGGGCGTAATCGCCCAGTGTCTTGCGTATCCATCCAAACATACGGCTAGCCTCGTACGGTCGTTGACTGTCCCTGAGGCGAGTCTGGTCGGGTATTCCTGAACGTGACCACATCGCACTCAATCCCTGGTTGCATCCCATTGCCCTGTCAGGCAGTCGTTGCCTTCATCTGCTGGTTGAGGTGGTCGGCCAGGCGCAGCGCGAACTGCAGCAGCGGCATGGTCGGGTTGGCGGCGCCCCCGGTGGCGAAGATGCTGCTGCCGGCGATATGCAGGTTGGCGGTGCCGAACACCTTGCACTGTTCATCCACCACGCCATGCTCGGGGCTGGCCGCCATGCGTGTGGTGCCCATGTGGTGGGCGTGTGGTTCGAGCTTGAGTGGCTGTTCGGTGTCGTACACGAACGGGTTCAGCTTGACGAAGCCAAGGTCGGCCTCGGCAAACTGTTTGGCAAGCTCGGTGCCGATGCACTTGATGGTATGGCGGTCGGCATCGCTCAACGCCCAGTGCATGTTCAAGGTGGCAACCCCCAGCGCGTCCTTTTGCTCGTGCAGCGTGAGCCGGCTGTCGCGGTTTGGGAATTGCTCGATCAGGGTGCTCAGCAGGCCGTCGCCTGGGCAACTGAAGCTTGCAATGAAGTCGATCTTGCTGGCCATGCCGGTATCGCAGGCCAGGTTCTCCAGAAAGCGCTTGACCTCGGCGGTGCGGCCGTAGGCTTGTACGGCATCAAGCACCGTGGCGGTGACGTTGCCTTTACCAGACTGGTACTCGCTGACGAAGGCGTCGCTGGTGTAGTACTGGCGGGTGGTGGTGCTCTCGCCGCTCTTGAGGATGAACGTGCCCATCTCGACGTTCATGTGGTCCATGAAGCAGCGCCCCACCATGCCATCTCCGGTGACCACGCCGGCTGCGCGCAGCGATGCGCTGTTGAGCAATTGCCGGGCGTTTTCCAGGGCACCCATGGCCAGGATGAACTGCTTGGCCTGCACCCGTTCACGGTGCAGGTCGTAGTCGGACACGACCGCCGCCGTTACCCGCCCGCTGCCTTGGTCGAACTCAAGGTCGACGCAATTGCAGTTGATGAACACATCCAGGCCGGGGGTGTCTTCAAGCGCCTTGGCGTACTTCTGTGCAAAGCGCGTCGGCGTGCTGAGCAGAAAGCGGTCGGCATCGAACTCGCCGCCATCGAGCCCTGGGTTGATGGCCTTGAAATCTTCGCCCTCGGGCAGGTCGACGATGGCCCGGGCCTGTGGCAGGTAGCGCTCGATGTCGGCGTAGCTGATCGGCCAGCCAGGCAGGCCAACGGGCGGTTTTGCGGTAAAGTCGGAGGCATCGAACGGCCGGCAGCGCCCGGCCCAGTGGTTGGAGGTGCCACCCAGAAAGCGCAGCCGGGTTTCGCCTGCGTACATCTCAAGGCCACTGGAGGTGCAGTGGTAAAGCGCCTGGGAGTGCGCGGAATATTCCCGCCCGCCGCCCTCGGCGAGCAGTACCCGCCAGCCCGCCTCGGCCAGGCGCAGCGCCAAGGTGATGCCGGCCGGGCCAGCACCCAGAATGCAGAAATCATATGACCCGCCAAGCGTCTTTTGGCTCTGGTAGTCCTTGATCATGGCTGGTTGTCCCGCAGGTAGCGCGATGGCAGCACCCAGCCGTTGACCACCACAAAGCCACCCTTGCCTTGGGCGCCCTTGCGTTCGCCTTCACCGGCTTGCGCAGCGCCCACGCTTGCGCCAAACAGCCAGGCGCCAGCGCCCAGCAACACGGTGGTGCGCATGAACAGCCTGCGCCCCGATAGCCCGGAACAATACTGAAGTTTGCCCATGATCCCGGCCCCATACCTAATGATCGTCACTCTGCGGTGGCGCTGTACCGCGCCGACCGCTGCCCCCGAAAAAACGCGTGTTTCACAGCCAGTTGAACAAATGTGTCAGCAACATCCCGCACAGCGCGCCAGCGCCGAGCATCGGCAGCACCATCAACTCGCGCTTGAGGCTGAACATGCCCAGTTTGCGGTTGACGTAGACCACCAGCGCCAAGGTCGGGAAGGTGTGCAGCGCGACGCCCCAGATCGCCCACTGCGTACCGCCCACGGCCAGCAACAGCGGCAGCGCTGTCCATAGCGTCAGCACGCGGATGATGTTGTCCGCTGCCTGATACTTGGTCAGGCCCAGCGCCAGCCATAACTGGTTGGCCAAGGCGTAGCGCAGGGTAAAGAACGACAACGAGAGGATGGCCAGCATGTCGCCGGCGCCCGCATAGCGGTGGTCGTACATCCAGCCGATGAGCAGCGGGCTGGCGGTGAGGAAACCGCCGCAGGCAAACAACATGACCAGGTCGACCAGCAGCCGAAACCGGTAATACAGGCGTTTGAGGCGTTCGTTGTCACCTGACCGGGCGGCCTCGCTGAACGAGGGCAGCGCCACCGCACCGACCACCTTCAGCAGGCCGGTCTGGATCGAGCCCAGAATCAGCACGGCAATGGAGTACACGCCAAGCTCGGCCACGGTCATGCTGGCGCCGAACCAGATGCGGTCGCCGTACATGGCCAGCACCCCCACCATCGACGACAGCAGGATCCAGCGCCCGTAGCTGACCAATTCGGCAAGGGCGCTGCGGTCCCACTGCAAGCGGTTGGCCGGGCCATGCATGGCAACGTGGCCAAGTACCGTGGTGGTGAGCGCCGCAACCAGCCCTGCGGCGACCAGCGACCAGATTGAACGGGTGTAATAGCCAATAACCAGCATTACCACCAGCCCGATCAATTGCGAGGCCAGGTCGATCAGCACCACGCGTTTCTGCTGCAGGGTGCGCACGGCGATGTCCATCTTGGTCGATTGCAGGCCGTAGATAATCGCCGAAACCCCGGTCACCGCCAGTACCAGTGGCAACTGCGGGTCGGCATAGGTGGAGCCTACCGGCCACAGGTTGGCCTGTTGGCTGAACCAGGAGCCAAGTGCCAGCAACAGGGTCAGCCCGAACAAGGCAAAGCCGCGCAGAATCTGCACGGTCCATGCGGTATTGAGAAACAGCGGGTCTTCACCGCGCTGGCTTTGGATGATGTTCTGCCGCAGGCCCACATCGGACAACAGGTGCAGCAGCACCGAGACGGTGGTGGCAATGACCATGATGCCGAACATTTCCGGCACCAGAATACGCGCGATGATGAGGTTGCCGCCCAGGCGCATGACCTGCGAAGCCAGCAACGACACCACGTTCCAGGCCCCCGCCCACATGGCACGTCGACGCAGGCTTCCTGCTGCTGGCACATCAATCGACGGCATGGACTGGATCTCTGACTGAAATGGCTAAAGTCACTATAGTTTCAATCAGCCATGACGCTAGTGGCCCTTTCCCATATCGCCAACACGGCGCGTGGGAACGGGCTTGCGCAGCCTCTGCGGCCCTACCCGCCCACCTGCAAAAGGTACCCGTTATCCATGCCCGAACATCTGCGAGCATTGGTCGTCATTCTGTTCTTGGCCTGCGTGGTGTTTCTGCTGGCGCGGCGGGCGGCTACCGACCTGATCCCCGAAGCGGACTTCAAGCGCCGGCGCAATTTATGGTTTGCGCTGACCCTGCTGGCGTTTTTCTCATTCAGCTATTGGGTATATGTGGCCACCGCCGCCGTGCTGCTGACCTTTGCCGGCAAGCGTGAGCGCAACCCCATGGCGCTGTTCTACATGCTGCTGTTCGTGATTCCGCCGGCTTCGGTGCAGATTCCGGGCTTTGGCGTGATCAACTACGTGCTCGACCTCAACCATATTCGCCTGCTGGCGCTGTGCGTGCTGCTGCCCGCCTCGCTGGCGCTGGGCCGGCGCAGTGACACCCTGCCCTTCGGCCGCACCTGGCCAGACCGCCTGCTGCTGGCGGGCATTGTGCTGATGAGCGTGCTGTACCTGCGCGAAACCACCCTCACCGACACCTTGCGCCAGGCGTTCTACCTGTATGTCGACGTGTTCCTGCCCTACTACGTGGCCAGCCGTGGCGTGCGCGAGCTGAGTGACTTCAAGGACGCCATGCTGGCGTTCGTGCTGGCGGCATTCTTGCTGTCGCTGATCGCCGTGGCTGAATACGTGCGGCACTGGCTGCTTTACAGCGCGCTGATGGAAGCCATGGGCGTGCAATGGAGCATGACCGGCTACCTGTCGCGCGGCGGCTCGCTGCGGGCCAGCGCCACCACCGGCCAAGCCATCGCCCTGGGCTTTGTGATCGCCGTGGCGATTGGCATGTACCTGTTTTTGCAAAGTTACGTGCGCAGCCGCCTGCAACGGCTGCTGGGCGCGCTGCTGCTGGGCGCCGGGTTGTTCGCGCCGCTCTCGCGTGGGCCATGGATCGGCGCCGGGGTGATCATTGCCGCGTTCATCGCCACCGGGCGCAATGCGGTCAAGCGCCTGACCATGCTGGCGCTGGCCGGCGTGCTGGCGATTCCGCTGCTGACCGTGGTGCCTGGAGGCGAAAAGGTGCTCAACCTGCTGCCTTTCATTGGCACCATCGAGAACGAGAACATCACCTACCGCGAACGGCTGATCGACAACTCGTGGATCGTCATTCAGCGCAACCCGCTGTTTGGCTCGTTCGACTTCCGCAGTACCCCGGAAATGCAGGCGATGATCCAGGGCGATGGCATCATCGACATCGTCAACACCTATATCAGCCTGGCCTTGCGCGTGGGCCTGGTAGGGCTGGCGCTATTCGTGGCGTTCTTTGCAAGCGTGCTGCTGGGCATACGCAAGGCGATGCGCGCCTTCCCCGACAAGGACCACGAAGAGCGCCTGCTGGGCCGGGCGCTGCTGGCGACACTGCTGGGCATCCTGGTGATCATCTTCACCGTCAGCAGCATCACGGTGATCCCTATCGTCTATTGGTCGGTTGGCGGGCTTGGGGTGGCGTACATCCAGCGTGTGCGGCAATTGCGCCTGGCCGAACCCGACCCACTCACCCTCAACCGCCTCCAGGCCAGGTAACCCGCCATGAATCGATGCGTACTGCGCGCCTGGTCGCTGCTTGCCGTACTGCTGCTGCCGTCGCTGGCGCAGGCCTCGCAATGGACGGTGCAAGTTGAGCAAACCACTGGCCTGCCAACCATCACCCACGGTGGCGGCCCGGCAATGATCAGCCAGTTCGATTTCTGGGCCGAAGACTGGCGCTGGACCGGGTTTTATTCGGCGTTCAAGGTCGAAGGCCCATGGCGCTACAGCTTGCTGGGCAAAAACAAGGACCTGGACTTCGACCTCAAGGCCGATATCGGCAAGGCCGATGAGCAGACCCTGAGCTGGGTCTTCGACCTTGATGCGCACAGCCGCAAGTCCGGTGTCAAAGGCGGCGGGCTGCGCTTTCAGTTCGATCCGGCGCTGGTGGCCGGCGAGATGGGCGAGCCGCAACTGCTGCCAGGCAACCGCGGCTGGGCCTGGGGCAACGCCAGCCGGCGCATCGAAATGCGCTTCGATCCGGCGCTGGCCAAGTTCTATGTGGAGCCCGGCAGCGCCCGCGAACTGCGCGGGTTCTTTTACGACAACCCGATCGTGCCGGGCCGCCAGCAGATCAAGGCAACCTTGACCATTAGTGGCGATATTGCCCTGGCGCCGACACCGACCGAGCGTTTCGGCCTGAACGACCCGGCCACTTGGCCGGACGACCAGCTCGACTGGCGCACGTCGCCGGTGGACCTGGCGTTTTTGAACGCTGCCGAAAAGCCTGCGGGCAAGCGCGGCTTCGTCAAAGCGGTGGGTGAGCGGCTGCAGTTCGCCGACGGCACCCCGGTGCGCTTCTGGGGCACCAATATTTCGGCCTACGCGCTGTTCAAAAGCCCGGACGAGGCCATCAAGGAGCAGGCCCGGCGCTTGTCGGCGCTGGGTTTCAACCTGGTGCGCCTGCATCACCATGACTCGCCCTGGGTCAGCCCGAACATATTCGGCGACATCACTCGCTTGCAAGATACCCAGCAGATTGACGCAGAATCCCAGCGCAAGATCGACCTGTGGATCAAAAGCCTCAAGGATGAAGGTATCTACGTGTGGCTCGATCTGCATGTGCAGCGCCCACTGACCGCCGCAGACAACATCGACGACTTCAATGAGTTGGCCAAGGGCGAGCGGGCCATCGACCTCAAGGGCTATGCCTACGTCAACACCAGCATTCAGCAGGCCATGAAGCGTTTTGCCGAGCAGTACCTGACCCACGTCAACCGCTATACCGGCCTGGCCTACAAGGACGACCCGGCAGTGGCGGCAATTCTGCTGACCAACGAAAACGACGTCACCCAGCACTACGGCAACGCCTTGCTCAAGGACAAGGGCGTGCCTGCGCACAGCAAACGCTACATGGAAAAGGCCGAGGCCTTCGCCAAGGCTCATGACCTGCCCGCCGACCTGACTTGGCGGGCCTGGGAGCACGGGCCGTCGAAGCTGTTCCTCAATGACCTGGAGCATAATTTCGACCTCGACCTGATCCAGGCTCTGCGCGAGCTTGGCGTCAAGGTGCCGATCGCCACCACCAGCACTTGGGGCGGTAACGGCCTGAGCGCGTTGCCGGCGCTGACCACAGGTGACGTTATAGACGCCCACGCGTATGGCGGCACCGGCCAGCTGGAGCGCAACCCGCTGACCAGCGACGGCATGCTCAACTGGTTGGCCGCAGCGCAGGTGGTCGGGCTGCCGATGACCGTCACCGAGTGGAACGCCGAGCCCTTCCCCACCCCTGACAGACACTCGTTGCCGCTTTACGTAGCGGCCACCGCCGGCCACCAAGGCTGGGCGGCGATCATGCAGTATGCCTACAGCCAACAAGCATTCAGTGGCTGGAGCACGGCGGACAATTGGCATGCCTACAACGACCCGGCCATGCTCGCCACCCTGCCCGCTGCTGCCCTGCTGTACCGGCGCGCCGATGTGCGCGAGGCGAGCACACGCTATGTGTTCGCGCCCAGCGCCAAAACCCTGTTCGAGCGTGCCATCACGCCGGCCAACTCAGTGCTGTTGCGCACCGCCATGACCCAAGGCCGGTTGCAGATAGCGATGCCGCAAACGCCGGAGCTTGCGTGGCTCAAGCCTTCGCAGATAGCCGGCGATGCCAAGGTACTGACCGACCCCGACCAGTCCCTGCTGCCCACCGATGCGGTCGAGGCAACCAGCGACACCGGTGAACTGCGGCGCAATTGGCAACAGGGCCTGTACACCATCGACACGCCGTTGACCCAGGCCGCCACCGGCTGGCTGGGCGGGCGCACGGTGGATCTGGCGGCTATCCAAGTGCAGGCCACCACGCCCTACGCCAGCGTGGTGGTGCAGAGCCTGGATGGCAAGCCGTTGGGCCAGGCGCGGCGGCTATTAATTTCGCTGGGCACCCGCGCGGTGCCCAAGGCCGATGACAAGATCCCGTTCAACGTAGAGCCCTTCACTGGCACCTTGCGCATCCAGGCGCCGCAAGGGCTGAAGCTGACCAGCCGTAACGCCGCCGGGCAGCCTCGCGAGCTTGCCACACGTTACAGCGACGGCCACTACCTGATCCAGTTCGACCCACAGATGATGGCCAATTGGCTGTCTTTGCAATAGCCATCTAGAGTCTCAGTGGGCCTGCCTGGCAGGCCTGCAATCCCGGCTACTCAGGGGGCGTATGCACAGGCAGCAGGTTCCAGGAGGACGGGATGAAGTATCTGGTCGTCGGTGGTGCGGGCTACATTGGCTCGCACATGGTCAAGCATCTGCAGGACGCGCAGCACCAAGTGGTGGTGGCCGACATCGCCCCTCCCCGGCCCGGTATTGAATGGGTGCCACTCGATATCGCCGATGCCCGGGCCTTGGACGGGCTGTTCGCCGAGCAGCGTTTCGATGCGGTGTTCCACTTTGCCTCGCACATTCAGGTGGGCGAGTCGGTCAGTGATCCGGCCAAGTATTACCAGAACAACGTCACTGCCACGCTGACCTTGCTGCAGGCGATGCTACGCGCAGGCATTGGCCACCTGGTGTTTTCGTCCAGCGCTGCGGTGTACGGCGACCCGCATTACATCCCCATCGACGAGGCCCACACCAAGGCGCCGATCAACCCTTACGGGCGCAGCAAATGGATGGTCGAACAGGTGCTGCAGGACTATGACCGCGCCTACGGGCTCAAGTCGGTATGCCTGCGCTACTTCAATGCCGCTGGGGCGGACCCGGGTGGCTTGCTGGGTGAATGCCATGAGCCGGAGACGCATCTGATTCCGCTAATCTTGCAGGCAGCCAGTGGGCGTCGGGCGGCGATTACGGTGTTTGGGCGCGATTACGACACGCCCGACGGGACCTGCATTCGCGACTATGTGCACGTGGCGGACCTGGCTTCGGCGCATGGGCTGGCGGTGGACTACCTGCTGGCTGGGGGCGCTAGCTGTGCGTTCAATCTGGGGAATGGGTTAGGGTTCTCAGTGCAGCAGGTGATCGATGCGGCGCGGCAGGTGACCGAGCGCGAGTTTTGCGTTCAGGAGGCGCGCAGGCGCGAGGGCGACCCGCCCCGTTTGGTAGCGGATGCCACGCAGGCCCGGGCGGTGCTGGGGTGGGAGCCCCAGTATGCGAGGTTGGAGCAGATTATTCGGCATGCCTGGGAGTGGGAGTTGAAGTATCCCTGGAAAACATAGCGGCGATGCGTTCGGGGCACAGCTATGTGCAGGCCTGTTTCGGCCTCATCGCAGGCTGTCGCCAGCTCCCACGCGGGCCGTGCTCAACCGCAACATTGCTGGTTGGACCCAATCCTGTGGGAAATGATAGAGAGTCGTGGCGAGCGGGCTT